>NZ_JBHXSC010000008.1:57244-161084 GCF_042716505.1 Streptomyces sp. NPDC058674 | reverse complement strand
CAGGACCTGATCCTGTACCTCTTCGGTACACCCGGCCAGGACCGCTTCTGGTTCATGTGGGACGACCTCGTCCGCGGCGCCATCGGCGCCGTCGTACTCGTCGACACCCGCCGCCTCGCCGACTGCTTCCCCGCCGTCGACTACTTCGAGAACAGCGGCCTCCCCTTCGTCATCGCCCTCAACGGCTTCGACGGACACCAGCCGTACACCCCGGAGGAAGTCCGCGAGGCCCTGCAGATCGGCCCGGACGCCCCCATCATCACCACCGACGCCCGCCACCGCGCGGACGCCAAGAGCGCGCTCATCACGCTCGTCGAGCACGCCCTCATGGCACGCCTGCGCTAGGCCCTGTCGTCAGCCGCGAAGGCCCCCGCCGTCCTCCGGGACGGGCGGGGGCCTTCGTCGTACGGTCTCCTGCGGGCCGCAGAGCCCGTACGCGGCCCGCAGGGCCCGCAGGGCCCGCAGGGCCCGCAGGGCCCGCCGGAGGACCCCGTACGGCCGCGCGCGCCGCGCCGGGACGCGCGGAGGCCCCGCACCCTGGGGGTGCGGGGCCTCGTGCGGCTCTGGGGGCTCAGCCCTGCCAGCTGTGCGGGGCGCGGAAGCCCGGGGTGCGCTCCAGGCGGCGCCAGCCGGCCTGGGAGCGGCCCGCGGGGACCTCGGCGCCCTCGGGCGCGGCGGCGGCGCGGGCGAGGAGGATCGCGGTGATCGCGGCCAGTTCCTCGGGGGCGGCGTGCCCCTTCTCGACGCGGAGCAGTGTGTCGGTGCTCATCGGTGGCGTGTCTCCTTTTACTGCGGCGGGTTGCCGTGCTTGCGCGACGGCAGGTCGGCGTGCTTGTTGCGGAGCATCGCGAGGGCGCTGATGAGCGTTCCGCGGGTCTCGGCGGGGTCGATGACGTCGTCGACGAGGCCGCGCTCGGCCGCGTAGTAGGGGTGCATCAGCTCGGCCTTGTACTCCTTGACCATGCGGGTGCGCATGGCCTCGGGGTCCTCGGCGTCCGCGATCTGCTTGCGGAAGATGACGTTGGCCGCGCCCTCGGCGCCCATGACGGCGATCTCGTTGGTGGGCCAGGCGTAGGTGATGTCGGCGCCGATGGACTGGGAGTCCATGACGATGTACGCGCCGCCGTAGGCCTTGCGCAGGATCAGCGAGATCCGCGGGACGGTGGCGTTGCAGTACGCGTACAGCAGCTTGGCGCCGTGGCGGATGATGCCGCCGTGCTCCTGGTCGACGCCCGGCAGGAAGCCGGGGACGTCCAGGAAGGTGATGATGGGGATGTTGAAGGCGTCGCAGAGCTGGACGAAGCGGGCGGCCTTCTCGCTCGCGTGGATGTCCAGGACGCCCGCGAGGTGGCCGGGCTGGTTGGCGACGATGCCCACGACCTGGCCGTCGAGGCGGCCCAGGGCGCAGATGATGTTGCGGGCCCAGCGCTCGTGGATCTCCAGGACGTCGCCCTCGTCGACGAGCTCCTCGATGACCTTGAGCATGTCGTACGGGCGGTTGCCGTCCGCGGGGACCAGGTCCAGGAGGACCTCCGAGCGCCGGTCGGCGGGGTCGGACGTCTCGTGGACGGGCGGGTTCTCACGGTTGTTGGAGGGGAGCATCGAGATGAGGTAGCGGACCTCGGAGATGCAGGTCTCCTCGTCGTCGTACGCGAAGTGCGCGACGCCCGAGGTCTCGGCGTGGACGTCGGCGCCGCCCAGGCCGTTCTGGGTGATCTCCTCGCCGGTGACCGCGCGGACCACGTCGGGGCCGGTGATGAACATCTGCGAGGTGTCGCGGACCATGAACACGAAGTCCGTGAGCGCCGGGGAGTAGGCGGCGCCGCCGGCGCAGGGGCCGAGCATGACGGAGATCTGCGGGATGACGCCGGAGGCGCGGGTGTTGCGCTGGAAGATGCCGCCGTAGCCGGCGAGCGCGGAGACGCCCTCCTGGATTCGGGCGCCCGCGCCGTCGTTGAGGGAGACCAGCGGGGCGCCGGCCGCGATGGCCATGTCCATGATCTTGTGGATCTTCGTGGCGTGGGCCTCGCCCAGGGCGCCGCCGAAGATGCGGAAGTCGTGCGCGTAGACGAAGACGGTGCGGCCCTCGACGGTGCCCCAGCCGGTGATGACGCCGTCGGTGTAGGGCTTCTTGTTCTCCAGGCCGAAGCCGGTCGCACGGTGGCGGCGGAGTTGCTCGACCTCCTTGAAGGAGCCCTCGTCCAGGAGCAGCGCGATGCGCTCACGCGCCGTCAGCTTGCCCTTCGCGTGCTGGGTCTCGGTCGCCCGGTCACTGGGGCCGCGCCGCGCCTGCTCGCGCAGCGAGTGCAGCTCGGCCACGCGCCCGCGGGCGTCCGTGGGCTCGCTCGGGGTCTGGTCCACAACGGTCATGTACCGACCTTACGAAGCGAGGGGTGAAAAACCTCCGTTGATTCCGCACAGTCTCCGGTGTCTTCCGCTGTCCGGCCCGCACAGAAGCCCCGAGGGATGTACGGACTACGCCATACGGGACCTTCGTCCTTTGTGGAGGCTCCACAAAACCACGCGGCACGGGGCAGAGAAGTTGAAATTTGAACTGAATGCGTCTAGCGTTCTTCCCGTTGAAGTTGTTGAATCTTCAACCGCTTATTCAGCGCCGCAGACCACCGAGGAGCAGGCCATGGGTCTCTTCACCCGCCGCAGCCAGGACACCACCACCGCCACCGCCACCGGCGCCGTCGCCGCGCTCGCAGTGGACCCGGCCCTCGCCGCACTCACCGGCGACTACGTGATCGACGCCGCCCACAGCAGCATCGGCTTCACCGTCCGGCACGCCATGGTCACCAACGTCCGCGGCAGCTTCGGCGACCACGAGGGCGCCCTGCACCTGGACGGGAGCGACCCGTCCCGCTCCACGGCCGTCATCGACGTGCGGATCGCCTCCGTCGACACGGGCATCGCCGACCGGGACGGCCACCTGCGCGGCCCGGACTTCTTCGACGCCGAGGCCTTCCCGCTGATGACCTTCCGCTCCACCGGGGCCAGCCGGCTCGGCGGCGACGCGTACCGCATCTCCGGCGATCTGACGATCAAGGACGTCACGCGTCCGCTCTCCATCGACCTGGAGTTCTCCGGCTCCGCCACGGACGTCTACGGCAACGAGCGCGTGGGCTTCGAGGGCTCCGCCGAGATCCTGCGCTCCGACTGGGGCCTGACGTGGAACGCGGCACTGGAGGCCGGCGGCGTGATGGTCAGCGACAAGGTGAAGCTGACCTTCGACATCTCCGCCGTCAAGCAGGCCTGACCCGGCCGGGCACCGCCCGGCACGGCCCCCGGGGGCGGCTACCAGCCGCCCCCGCCGTCGAACCCGCCGCCCCCGCCGAATCCGCCGCCCCCGAAGTCCCCGCCCCCGAAGTCGGACGGGTTGAAATCGGCCCCGGAGACGTCCCCGCCCTCGAAGCCGCCGCCCGCGTCCCCGCCGAAGTCCGAGGCGTAGGCGGGAGTGGCCATCATCGAGCCGAGCATCGTGCCCATCAGCAGGCCGGGGAGCATCCCGCCGCCGAAGTACCCGCCGGCCCATGGCCCGTACGCCGGGCCGGCGTCGTAGTACGGGCGCGGCCCGTGCTCCGTGTCGACCGTGCGGACCGCCGGGTCCCGGCCGTCGCGCAGCCGCACCGCGTCCGCCGTGCAGACCGGCACCGTACGGGGCGCGCCGCCGGAGGGGGACCAGGTCGCGTCCTCGGTGCTCGGCCCGTGGCGCGGGTCGAAGAAGCAGGGCGAGCGGCGTTCGGGCACCGGCCGGCCCTGGCGGCGCGCGTCGAGGCGGGTCAGGGCGTACCGGCCGTCCTCCAGGGTCCGGGTGACCTCTGTGACCTCCTCGGGCCGCTGGACCCCGGCCATGATCTGCTTGGCCTTCTCGTACGAGTCGAGTCCCTGGGCGTAGTCCGTGCGCATGGCGTCGTCCGCGCCGGGCTCGCCGGGGTGGAAGTCGAGGCGCTCCAACTCCTCGCCGAAGGCGGTGATGTCCTCGTCCACCACGACGCCCAGGCGGGCGACGGCGTCGCGCCGGACCTCTTCCCTGCGCTTGCGGTTGCGGCGGACCAGGGCGTACGCCCCGCCGCCTCCGACTACGGCCACCGCGCCGAGCGCGATCAGGCCGCCGACCGGGGCTCCGCCATCGGCTCCGGTGGTGCCCCACGATGCGGGGGCGGAGCCCTTGGTCTGGCCGAGGGCCTGGTCCACGAAGTTGTCGAGCTGGGTGGCCGCGTCGACGGGGCCGCCGGCCTTGACGGCCTCGGAGAGGTTCTGGGCGACGTACCCCGGCATGACCGTGCGGTCGGCCGCGGCCCGGAAGCCGTCGCCGAGGCGGATCGCGTACAGACCGGTGATGCCCGTCTCGGCGCGGACGGCGCCGAGGACCTTGTCCTGCGGAAACTCGGCCGCGGCGGGCAGTACGGCGACGAACAGCGGCTTCCCCGCGTCCTTGATCTTTTCGGCGAGCGCGTCGGCCTGGGCCTCGGACAGTTGCGCCTCGGCCCGCGGATCGACGTAGACCGGACCCTTCTTCAGGGCCTCGGCCACGGCGGCGGTCCCGGTGTCGGCCGACGCCTGAGGAGCGGCCACCAGGACGGTCGCCGACAGGGCCAGCAGCAGGCCGGAGAAAACGGACATCAGCCTGGTCCTCATGGCTACGACGCTACCGGAACCGGCTGTTTTCCGTGTGAGCTGGACATAAGGGCCTCCCGGTCCGGGGCCGGGTCGCCCGCGGACCGGGCCCCCCGGGGGCCGGACCTACTCGGCCGGCTCCACGCCCGCGTGGAGGAGGCCGAAGGTGAAGGCGTCCTCCAGGGCCTGCCAGGACGCGGCGATCACGTTCTCGGCGACGCCGACCGTGGACCACTCGCGGACCCCGTCCGTCGTGGCGACGAGCACGCGGGTCGTGGATTCCGTGCCGTGCTTGCCCTCCAGGATGCGGACCTTGTAGTCCACCAGCTCGAACTTGGCCAGCTGGGGGTAGAACCGCTCCAGCGCCACCCGCAGGGCCCGGTCCAGCGCGTTGACCGGGCCGTTCCCCTCCGCCGTGGCGACGATCCGCTCGCCCTTGGCCCACAGCTTGACCGTGGCCTCGTTGGCGTGGGTGCCGTCCGGGCGGTCCTCGACGATCGCGCGCCAGGACTCGGTGCGGAAGTACCGGCGGGCACGGCCCTCGACCTCGGCGCGGAGCAGCAGCTCGAAGGAGGCGTCGGCGGCCTCGTACGTGTAGCCCCGCAACTCCCGCTCCTTGACCCGCTCGACGACCCGCGAGATCAGCGCCCGGTCCCCGCCGAGGTCGACGCCGAGCTCCTTGCCCTTGAGCTCGATGGAGGCGCGGCCGGCCATGTCGGAGACCAGCATCCGCATGGTGTTGCCGACCCGCTCGGGGTCGATGTGCTGGTAGAGGTCGGGGTCCACCTTGATGGCCGAGGCGTGCAGGCCGGCCTTGTGGGCGAAGGCGGAGACGCCGACGTACGGCTGGTGGGTGGAGGGGGTGAGGTTCACGACCTCCGCGATGGCGTGCGAGATGCGGGTCATCTCGGCGAGCGCGCCCGCGGGGAGCACCGTGCGGCCGTACTTGATCTCCAGGGCGGCGACGACCGGGAAGAGGTTGGCGTTGCCGACGCGCTCGCCGTAGCCGTTGGCGGTGCACTGGACGTGGGTGGCGCCCGCGTCGACGGCGGCCAGGGTGTTGGCGACGGCGCAGCCGGTGTCGTCCTGGGCGTGGATGCCCAGGCGCGCGCCGGTGTCGGCGAGGACGGTGGCGACGGTCGCCGTGACCTGGGCGGGGAGCATGCCTCCGTTGGTGTCGCAGAGGATGACCACATCGGCGCCGGCCTCGTGGGCGGTGCGGACGACGGACTTCGCGTATGCGGGGTTGGCCCGGTACCCGTCGAAGAAGTGCTCGCAGTCGACGAAGACACGGCGGCCCTGGGCTACCAGGTGGGAGACGGTGTCGGCGACCATCTCCAGGTTCTCCTCGAGGGTGGTGCGCAGGGCCAGCTCGACGTGGCGGTCGTGGGACTTGGCGACCAGCGTGATCACCGGGGCGCCGGATTCGAGCAGGGCCCGCACCTGCGGGTCCTGGGCCGCCGAGCCGCCGGCGCGGCGGGTGGCGCCGAAGGCGACGAGCCGGGCGTTCTTGAAGTCGATCTCGGCGCGGGCCCGGGCGAAGAACTCGGTGTCGCGGGGGTTGGCGCCGGGCCAGCCGCCCTCGATGAAGCCCACGCCGAAGTCGTCCAGGTGCCGGGCGATCGTCAGCTTGTCGGCGACCGTGAGGTTGATGCCCTCGCGCTGGGCGCCGTCGCGCAGGGTGGTGTCGAAGACGTGGAAACTGTCGTCGAGGACCGCTGCCGCCGCCTCTGGTGTCGTCGTCATGCTGATCTGACTCCTGTCGGATGAGTGGTTCCGGATGCCCGCCGAGGGGGCGGGCCGCCGTCACTGCCCCCATCATCGCGCGCGGTCCGGTCCCGGCGGGGTGGGGCCGGGAAACGAAAAGACCCCTCGCGGGTAGCGAGAGGTCTGCGCGCGGGTCTGGGGCACGGCGGCCGCTTCCGCGAGGTTCTTCCGCGGTTCAGCGGCCACTGGGGACCGGCGCGCTGCTGGCGATAATCATGAGCTGAGCAGGCACGCCCGCAGTGTGCCACACCGGCCGCGGCGCGCGGACACGGATCTCAGCATCTGGGCGGTGCGCCGGCCGCGCTGCCGCCCGGGGGCCCGGCGCACCGGGTCAGGCCTGCGGGTCCGGGTTCAGCGTCTCCTCGAGGAACTCCCGGACGTGGGCCAGGATGGCCTCCCGGTCCAGCGTCGGGAGTCCCACCGCGAGCTGGATGCTGAAGCCGTCGAGCAGCGCCCGGATGCGGGCCGCGACCCGCTCGGCGTCCACCGCGCGGAACTCCCCGTGCGAGATCCCCTCGGCGAGCAGCGCCACCAGGTCGCGGTGCCAGGCGCCCTCGATGGCCGCCTGCCGGTCGCGTTCCTGCGGACCCGCGTTCTGCGAGCGGTTCCAGACCTCCAGCCACAGCGTCCAGTGCGGGTCGCGGGCCCGGGTGGGCACGTACAGGTCGACGTAGGCGCGCAGGCGTTCGCCCACCGGCCCGCGGCGCGACAGCAGGGCCCGGCGCTGGGTGCCGAGCTCGGCCTCGCTCCACTCCAGGGTCTGGAGCAGGAGCTCGTCCTTGCTGCGGAAGTAGTAGAGGAGGTGTCCGCTGCTCATGCCGACCTCGCGGCCCAGACCGGCCATGGTGAGGCCTTCCAGTCCGCGCTCGGCGATCGTGGCCATGGCGGCGACGAGTACGTCCTCGCGCGGGGGCGCGTTCCTGCGCGCCGCCCGTACCGGTACTCCACCCGCCGTCATGGCCCCACTCCTCGTCCGTGTGCCGCCGGTCAGACCTTCGGCTGCTGCTGGGTGATGCAGTGGATGCCGCCACCCCCGGCGAAAATCGTACGTGCGTCGACGAGCGTGACGGTCCGCTCGGGGAACAGTCCGCGGAAGATCTCGGCCGCCTCCTCGTCGCGCGGGTCGTCGAAGGAGCACAGCACCACGCCGCCGTTGCACAGGTAGTGGTTGATGTAGGAGTAGTCCACCCACTCGCCGTCCTCCTCCAGTACGGTCGGCGCCGGGATCTCCACGACCTCGAGCCGTCGGCCCCGCGCGTCGGTGGAGGCCCGCAGGAGGGCGGCGATGGCCTTGCAGCGCTCGTGGTCGGGGTGGGCCGGGTCGGGCTGGGTGTGCACCATGACGACGCCGGGGCGGGCGAAGGCGGCGACGATGTCCACGTGGCCCTGCGTGCCGTAGGTGCCGTAGTCGCCGGCCAGGCCGTACGGGAGCCAGATCGCCTTCGTGGTGCCGAGGTGGGCGTGGATCTCGGCCTCGACCTGCCGGCGGGTCCAGCCGGGGTTGCGGCCCTCCCCCAGCTGCACGGTGTCGGTGAGCAGTACGGTGCCCTCGCCGTCGACGTGGATCGCGCCGCCCTCGTTGACCAGCGCGGTGCTGTACGTACGGGTGCCGGCCACGTCCGATACGTACCGGGCGACCTTCGAGTCGTGGTCCCAGCGGGCCCACGCCTGGGCGCCCCAGCCGTTGAAGGTCCAGTCGACGGCGGCCAGTCGGCCCGCGCCGTCGGTGACGAAGGTCGGGCCGATGTCGCGCATCCAGGCGTCGTCGAGCTCCTGCTCGACGATCTGCACGTCGTCGCCGACGTGTGCGCGGGCGTTCTCGGCGTCACCGGGCGAGACGACCAGGGTCACCGGCTCGTACGCGCGCACCGCGCGGGCCACGGCGCCCCAGGCGGCGCGGGCCTCGGCGAGCTCCTGCTCGGTGGTGAAGGTCGGGTTGGGGCCGGGCCACGCCATCCAGGTCCGCTCGTGGGGGGTCCACTCGGCGGGCATCCGGAAGCCGTCGTCGGCGGGCTTGCCGGCGGGCGTGGGCTGTGCAGCGGTCATGACGGGAGTCCTCACGGGCTGGGCGGGCGGGCATGCGGGCGGGCGGGCGGCGGGAGTACGGACGTACGGGCCGGGCCGGCCTACAGGAAGTACAGGCGGTTGAGCGAGACCGACTCGGCGGCTTCGGAGCGCAGCGGTTCCCCGTCGAGGGAGACGAGTCCGCTGCGCGCGTCCACGTCGACCGCCCCCGTCCGGGAGTTGAGGAGGAGGTCGGCCGGTCCGATGCCGCGGGTGCCGCGGACGGCGACCCGGCGCCTGCGGGTGGGCATCTCGTCGCTGCCGAGGGCTGCGGCCGCGGCGGAGACGAAGGCGACCGAGATGTCGGCCGCGGTGGCTCCGTACGAGCCGAACTGCGGGCCGAGCACGAGGGGCTCACAGGTGTCGGTGGCGGCGTTGGGGTCGCCGGTGACCCCGTACGCCGGGAAGCCGGACTTGAGGACGAGCTGGGGCTTGGCGCCGAAGAACTGCGGGCGCCACAGCACGATGTCGGCGAGCTTGCCGACCTCGATGGAGCCGATCTCGTGGGCCAGGCCGTGGGCGATGGCGGGGTTGATGGTCAGCTTGGCCATGTAGCGCAGGACGCGCGCGTTGTCGTCGCCCTCCCCGTCGCCGGCCAGCGGGCCGAGCTCGCCCTTCATCTTGGCGGCCATGGCGAAGGTGCGGCGGATGGTCTCGCCCGCGCGGCCCATGCCCTGGGCGTCGGAGCTGGTGATGCCGATCGCGCCCAGGTCGTGCAGGACGTCCTCGGCCCCCATGGTGCCCGCGCGGATCCGGTCGCGGGCCATCGCGGCGTCGCCCGGGAGGTCGGGCTTGAGGTCGTGGACGGAGACGATCATGCCGTAGTGCTCGGCGACGGCGTCCCGGCCGAAGGGCAGGGTCGGGTTGGTGGAGGAGCCGATGACGTTCGGCACGCCGGCCATCTTGAGGACGTTGGGGACGTGTCCGCCGCCGCAGCCCTCGATGTGGAAGGCGTGGATGGTGCGGCCGTCGAGGACCCGCAGGGTGTCCTCGACGGAGAGGCACTCGTTCAGGCCGTCGCTGTGCAGGGCGACCTGGACGTCGTACTCCTCGGCCACCCGCAGGGCGGTGTCCAGGGCGCGGGTGTGCGCGCCCATGTCCTCGTGGACCTTGAACCCGCTCGCGCCGCCCTCGGCCAGGGCCTCCACCAGCGGGGCGGCGTCCGAGGAGGAGCCGCGGGCGAGGAAGCCGATGTTGACGGGCCAGGCGTCGAAGGCGTTGAACGCGTGCTTCAGCGCCCAGGGGGAGTTGACGCCGACGCCCCAGACGGGGCCGAACTCCTGGCCGATGATCGTGGTGACGCCCGCCGCGAGCGAGGCCTCCATGATCCGGGGGGACAGCAGGTGGACGTGGGTGTCGACGGCGCCGGCGGTGGCGATCAGGCCTTCGCCGGAGACGATCGAGGTGCCCGTGCCGACGACCACGTCGACGCCGTCGAGGGTGTCGGGGTTGCCGGCGCGGCCGATTGCGTGGATGCGGCCCTCGCGGATGCCGACGGACACCTTGCGGATGCCGAGCACGGCGTCGATGACGAGGACGTTGCTGATCACGACGTCGCAGGTCTCGCGGACGGCCGCGGCCTTGAGGTGCAGGCCGTCGCGGGCGGTCTTGCCGAAGCCGGCCAGGAACTCGTCGCCGGGCTTCTGGGAGTCGGACTCCACGCGGACGGTGAGCCCGGAGTCGCCGAGGCGGACCCGGTCCCCGGCACGGGGGCCGAAGACGGAGGCGTACTCGCGGGGGTCGATGTGCCGGCTGCCCGGCGCGCAGTGGTCGCTGTGCGGGGTCTTCTTGCTCACGCCTGGTCTCCGTCCGCGTGCTCGGTGGTGCCGGTGCCGGTGCCGGTGCTCGGGCCGGTGCTCGCGCCCGCGCTCGGGCCGGTGCTCGGGCCGGTGCCGGGGCCCTGGGGCGCGGCCGCGCCCAGGTATCCGCAGGCCGCCGCCCGCTCCAGGGCGAGCTCCTTGGCCCCGGGGGCGTCGAGCGGCCCGTCGACCAGCCCCGCGAAGCCGATCGCGATGCGGTCGCCGCCGATCGGGACGAGGCCGACCTCGCCCTCGCCGTGCGGGTCGAACCGCACGGACGAGCCCGCCGGGACGCACAGCCGCATCCCGTAGGCCGCGGCGCGGTCGAAGTCGAGGCGCGGGTTGGCTTCGAAGAAGTGGAAGTGGGAGGTGACGCTGACCGGCACGGCGGCGGTGTTGCGCACGTGCAGGTGCACCACCGGCTCCGGCTGGGGGGTGCCGGGACCGGGGACGACGGCGCCCGGGGCGTCGTCGCCGAGCGATGCGGCGCCCTGGATGGGCGAGGAGACCACCGCGAGGCGGGACCCGTCGTCGAAGACGGCCTCGACGTGGACCTCGGTGACCACGTCCGCGACGCCGGGCAGGACGTCGCCGGGGCCCAGCACGCTGCGGGCCTCGGCGATGGCCTCCGCCAGCCGTTTGCCGTCGCGGGCGGCCTCGCAGACCGTGTCCGCGATCAGCGCGGTGGCCTCCGGGACGTTGAGCCTCAGGCCGCGGGCCCGCCGGGCCCTGGCCAGTTCCGCCGCGCTGCGCAGCAGCAGCCGGTCGCGCTCCGTAGGGGTCAGCCGCACGCCGATCCACCACCTCTTGAGTCGATGAGTTAGAGCATCACTCTAACTCCTCATTTCCTGGGCGGTAGTCATTGACCTGGAACACCAGCCTGGGTCACATTGAGTGCCGTTCAAATCACTGCGCCATCACCCCCCGCCCTGCCAAGGGAGTCTCCCCATGCCCATCGAACAGCGCGGCGTCGACACCATCCCCGAGGAGGAGCGGACGAGCGGTCCCCGCGACCTGGTCTCGATCCTGCTCGGCTCCAACCTCTGCCTCGGCGTGATCGTCTTCGGCTGGCTGCCCCCGTCCTTCGGGCTGGGGCTGTGGCCCTCGGTCACCGCCATCGTGACGGGCACCCTGGTCGGCATCGCCTTCACCGCGCCGCTCGCCCTCGTCTCCCTGCGCACCGGCACCAACCTCTCCACCTCCAGCGGCGCCCAGTTCGGCGTCCGCGGCCGCCTGGTCGGCTCGGTGGTCGGCCTGCTGCTCTCCCTCGGCTACACGGCACTGACCTTGTGGATCGGCGGCGACGTCACGGTCGGCGCCCTGTCCCGGCTCACCGGGCTCCCCGACACCGGAGTCTCGCGGTCCGTGATGTACGCGGCGCTGGCCGCGTTCACCGTCGTCGCGGCCGTCTTCGGCTACCGCCTGCTGCTGCGCATGAGCAAGGTCCTCTCCATCGGGATGCTGGTCCTGCTGGCCGCCGGCGTCTTCGCCTACGCCCCGGACTTCACCGCCGCCGCGCCGCCGCAGACCCCGTACCTGCTCGGCTCCTTCTGGCCGACCTGGCTGCTCGCCGCCGTCGCTGCCGGGCTCAGCGGCCCGGTCGCCTTCATCACCCTGCTGGGCGACTACACCCGCTACGTCTCCCCGCGCCGCCACAGCTCCCGCACGGTGCTGTGGGCCACCGGCCTCGGCCTGCTCGCGGGCCTGCTCGTGCCCCAGTTGTTCGGCACCTACACCGCGCTCGCCGCCCGGGCCGGCGCCGAGTACGCCGGGCCGCTGGTCGGCGCCGCACCGCTGTGGTACCTGGTGCCGCTGCTCGTCGCCGCCGCGGCCGGGTCCGTGGGCAACGCGGGCCTGATGCTGTACTCCATGGGCCTCGACCTCGACGCGATCGTGCCCAGGGCCACCCGGACCACCGCCACGCTGGCCGCCGCGGCCGTCGCCACCGCCTTCGTGTTCGTGGGCTCCTTCGAGTGGGACGTCCAGTCCGCGATGACCTCGTTCGTCCTGCTGCTGACCGCGCTCGGCACCCCGTGGGCCGTGATCACCCTCATCGGCTACGCGCGCTGCCGCGGGGTCTACGATCCCGACGCCCTCCAGGTGTTCAACCGTCGGGCCCGCGGCGGCGTCTACTGGTACAGCGGCGGCTGGAACCTCCGGGCCGCCGCCTCCTGGGCGGCCGGCGCGGCCGTGGGACTGGCCGCCGTGTCCTCCCCGGTGTACGAGGGCCCGCTCCTGGCCCTCACCCACGGGGTGGACTGCAGTTTCATCCTGTCGGGGCTGGTCGGCGGCGCGGTCTACACCGCGCTGACGGTCCGGCGCGCCGCGCCGCGCCGCACGACCGGAGGCCCCCGCGCGCCGCGCGGGGGCCTCCGGGCCGTGGGGAGGGCTGCGGACTAGCCGAGCGGGTGCATCCAGCCGTGGGCGTCCGCCGCGTGGCCGGTCTGCAGCTCCAGCAGCGCCTTGCGCAGGCGCATGGTGACGGGGCCGGGCTCGCCGTCACCCTGCGTCCAGTTGGCGCGCTCGGACTTGACCGAGCCGACCGGGGTGATGACGGCCGCGGTGCCGCAGGCGAACACCTCGGTCAGGGTGCCGTTCTCGTTGTCGCGCTTCCAGTCCTCGGTGGTGATCCGGCCCTCCTCGGCGGTGTAGCCGAGGTCGCGGGCGATGGTGAGGAGGGAGTCGCGGGTGATGCCCGGCAGGAGCGAGCCGGTGAGCTCGGGGGTGACGATGCGCTGCGTCCCGTCCGCCTCGCGGTACACGAAGTACAGGTTCATCCCCCCCATCTCCTCGATCCAGCGGTGCTCGACGGCGTCGAGCCACACCACCTGGTCGCAGCCGTGCGACGCCGCCTGGGCCTGCGCGACGAGCGAGGCCGCGTAGTTGCCGCCGGTCTTGGCCGCGCCGGTGCCGCCCTTGACCGCGCGCACGTACTCCTCGGAAAGCCAGACGGAGACGGGCTTCACGCCGCCGGGGAAGTACGCGCCGGCCGGCGAGGCGATGACGATGAAGAGGAACTCGTTGGCCGGGCGGACCCCGAGGCCGACCTCGGAGGCGAACATGAACGGCCGCAGGTACAGGGAGGCCTCGCCGGAATCCGGCACCCAGGCGCGGTCCTGCTTGATCAGCGCGTCGCAGGCGGCGATGAACAGGTCGGCCGGCAGTTCCGGCATGGCCATGCGGCGCGCGGACGTCTGGAAGCGTGCGGCGTTGGCCTCGGGGCGGAAGGTGGCGACGGTGCCGTCGGGCTGGCGGTAGGCCTTCAGTCCCTCGAAGATCGTCTGCGCGTAGTGCAGCGTCATGTTCGCCGGGTCGATCGACAGCGGGGCGTACGGGACCAGCTCGGCGTCGTGCCAGCCGCGGCCCTCCGTCCACTTGACCGTCACCATGTGGTCGGTGAAGTGGCGGCCGAAGCCGGGGCTGGCCAGGATCGCCTCGCGCTCCGCGTCGGACAGCGGGGTCGAGGAGGGCTTGAGCTCGATCGTGGGCGTCGTCATGAGTGCTTGTCCTTCACCGGTTTTGTAGGGCGGACCGCGCTCACGGCGTACTAGGACGTCCGGGCATCCCCGCATTCCGCGGCCTCGCGTTCGATTATCGCGCGCAAGGAGGCTCCGGTGAAACGGGGAGATTGCGGCCCAGGGGAGATGGTGGCACCCGGGGCCGCACAGGAAAAGCCACCGGGGCGATGATCGCGACCCGGCGGCTTCCTGAGCTGGAGCTGCCGGGTCAGCCGGCTACGCGAGCCGCGAGGGCGTCGCCGATGGCGTCGGTGGGGCGGAAGGTGCCGTCGCGCTCCGCCAGGTCGGCGGAGACCGCGTCCTCGATGCGGGCGGCCTGGGCCTCGTAGCCCAGGTGGCGCAGCAGGAGGGCGACGGAGAGGATCGTCGCGGTCGGGTCGGCCTTGCCGGTGCCCGCGATGTCCGGGGCCGAGCCGTGGACGGGCTCGAACATGGACGGGAAGGCGCCGGTCGGGTTGATGTTCCCGGAGGCGGCCAGGCCGATTCCGCCGGTCACGGCGGCGGCCAGGTCGGTGAGGATGTCACCGAAGAGGTTGTCCGTGACGATGACGTCGAAGCGCTCGGGCTGGGTGACGAAGAAGATCGTCGCGGCGTCGACGTGCAGGTAGTCGGTGGTGACCTCGGGATACTCCGTGCCGACCGCGTCGAAGATGTTCTTCCACAGGTGGCCGGCGTACACGAGGACGTTGTTCTTGTGGACCAGGGTCAGCTTCTTGCGGGGGCGGGCGTTCGCCCGCTCGTACGCGTCGCGGACCACGCGCTCGACGCCGTACGCGGTGTTCACGCTGACCTCGGTGGCCACCTCGGCCGGGGTGCCGGTGCGCAGGCTGCCGCCGTTGCCGGTGTACGGACCCTCGGTGCCCTCGCGGACCACGACGAAGTCGATCTCCGGACGGCCGGCCAGCGGGGTGGCCGTGTTCGGGAAGAGCTTCGAGGGGCGCAGGTTGATGAAGTGGTCGAAGGCGAAGCGGAGCTTCAGCAGCAGGCCGCGCTCCAGCACGCCGGACGGGACCGACGGGTCGCCGATGGCTCCGAGCAGGATCGCGTCGTGGTGCCTGAGGGCGTCGAGCTCCGCGTCCGGGAGGGTCTCACCGGTGCGGTGCCAGCGCCGGGCGCCGAGGTCGTACTCCTTGGTCTCCAGCTTCACATCCTGGGGCAGGACCGCGGTAAGGACCTTGAGTCCCTGAGCCACGACTTCCTGGCCGATGCCATCACCGGGGATCACTGCGAGATTGATGCTGGTCGACATGACGGAACCGTACTCCGTGTCCCAGCCCTCAGACATATTGCGTCCACCATGTGGACCATCGTGAACGCAACACGCCTGGGGTCGCCTGCGGATGAAGCCCTGGTCAGCCGGGGTCAGTGGCCGGTCGAACCGCCGTTGTCCCGGCGGTCGAGGGCCCGCTGGAGGGCCGCGGCCGCGTTCTTGCGGTCGGCGTCGGCGGCGGAGGAGTGGCGGGTGCGGCGGACGGCTGCGGTGGTGGGGGTCATGGTGATCGACTCCTTGAGATCACGGCGTGGCAGGGCCACGGATGAGGGGTTCCTTCAAGGCGCCGGAAGAGGCGGGGAGCCGTGCGCCGCAGGGATTGCCTGCCGGGGGCGCGCGCTCACGACCGCCATTCGCCTGATCGGCGAGACGTTCGGCTCCTACAAAGCTAGGCCAGCCCGCGCTGTATGTCTCGGCACTTACTCGGACTTCCTACTATCTGAGACGGCGAAGCCCGCGGCGCAGCCCCTCCACGGGCTCCGCGTCAGGCCCTCTCGGAGCGGAGTTCCCTGATCAGGGCCCTGACGGCGCGGGTCGCGGCGGATTCCGGCGTGGTGACGTATCCCACCCGTCTCGTCGGACGCCGCGCACCCAGACCGGTGATCTCCACGGTCGCGGGGGCCTCCCGCAGGGACAGCTCGGGCAGGATCGCCATGCCCAGCCCCCGGCCCACCATCGTCAGCACCATCCCGTCGTCCTCGGCCTTGACGGTGGCCCGCGGGATCCAGTCCTGCTCCCGCCACCAGTCGCGCGTCCGGGAGCCGCAGTTCTCGTCCCAGTCCAGCAGGGGCAGCGCCCTGGGGTCGGCGTGGCCCACCGGGTGCACCAGGGCGTACGCCTCCTCGACGAGCACCCCTGCCAGCAGTCCGGGCGGCAGGTCCCGCGCGCCGTCGAGGGTGGCGATGCCCAGGTCGGCGCGGCCGGCCGCGACCTCCCCGGCGGCTCCGGCGCCCAGCTCGCGCACCACTCGGACCTCGGGGCGCAGGCCCGGGTGCCGGGCGGTGAGCCGCTCCAGGGCGGGCGGCAGCAGGTGCAGGGCGGCGCTGCGGAAGGCGGCGATCCGCAGCACTCCCCCGACTCCGACTCCGACCCCGTCCCCGTCCCGCCCGGACCGGGCCGCGGCGCGCACCTCCTCGGCCATCACCTCGTACATCCGCAGGATGCGCCGGGCGTGGCCGACGGCCCGCTCCCCGGCGGGGGTGGGCCGGGCTCCGGCGCGGCCCCGCTCGAAGAGGACGGTGCCGGTCTTGGCCTCGCTGCCGCGCACCGCGTGGGAGACCGCCGACTGGGTGAGGCCGAGCGAAGCGGCCGCGGCGGAGAAGCCCCCGGTCTCGGCGACGGCGACCAGGATGCGCAGTTCCTGCGGATGGAGATTGGCCACGGGGCTCCCCCCTCGTCCTATGAGCGCCGTTCATGGACGTGCGCCGTCCATGAACGCAACCCCCTGCCGGGCCGCGGGATTCCCTCCTAGCGTCTGCGCCATGACCACGCACACCGCCCACGCCGTCCACCAGAGCGCCCGGCCCGACGGCTTCCCCGCCGCCGCCGACTTCACCCGCGTCTCCTTCCCGGTTCCCGAACCGGCTCCCGGCACCGCCCTGGTGGAGAACCTGCTGCTCTCCGTCGACCCGTACCACCGGGGCCTGATGGACGGAGGCGAAGGCGGCTTCGAGCTGAACACCCCCCTGGAGGGCCGGGCGGTGGGCCGGGTGACCGCCTCCCGCGACCCGGGGCTGGCCGAGGGCGACCTCGTCTTCCACCGCTCCGGCTGGCGCACGCACGCCCTCGTCACGCTCGGGGTGGACGGCACCCGCACGCTCCGCGGCCACGAGGGCGTCCCGTTGGAGGCCCACCTCTCCATCCTCGGCGGCACCGGCCTCACCGCGTACGCGGCCCTGACCCGGACCGCGCGCCTGCGCGAGGGCGAGGACCTCTTCGTCTCGGCCGCCGCGGGCGGGGTCGGCACGGCCACCGGCCGCATCGCCCGGCTGCTCGGCGCCCGCCGGATCATCGGCAGCGCGGGCTCGGCGGCCAAGGTCCGCCACCTCACCGGTGCCCTCGGCTTCGACGCGGCCTTCGACTACCACGACGGCCCGGTCGGCGAGCAGCTGGCGCAGGCCGCCCCGGACGGCATCGACGTCTACGTGGACAACGTGGGCGGCGGCCATCTGGAGGGCGCGATCGACGTGCTGCGCGAGCACGGGCGGATCGCCTGGGTCGGAGCCGTCTCCCTCTACAACGGCGACCGCTCCCCCGCCGCGCCGCGCAACCTCTTCGAGATCGTGCACAAGTCGCTGCGCCTGGAAGGGGTATTGGTTCGCCATCACACCGATCTGCAGGACGAGTTGGAGGACTTCCTCGTCCCCCACCTGCGCAGCGGCCGGATCGGCACCGACACCACCGTCGTCCAGGGATTCGACCACACCGTGGAGGCCTTCCGGGGCATGCTCCGGGGAGACAACCTGGGCAAGATGCTGGTCCGGCTCGACGGCTGAAGTGCGACATCCGGATGTTCACCGACTGCTTGCCGCACGACCGTGGACCTTTGGCGCGGCCGCGGCCCCCCTTGCGGGCACGGTGCCGCCTGGAACAACGGCCGGCGCCGGACACCGCGGGCCTGACCGGCGCTACTGTGACGACAGGACCCTAGAGCACGTCCCCGTCCCGCCAGTCGAAGTCGAGCCGCCCGGCGGGGTCCAGCAGGGCCCCGCCGGGCGGCACCCACACGTAGGTGGACCCCTCCTCGCCCGGCAGCCGCTCCGGTCCGGCGGGCCCGAGCGCCCCGATCCGCCCGGCCCACACCGTCCACCCGCGGCCCGCGTACAGCGCGGCCCCGTCCTCGGACGCCGACAGGGCCCCGAGCACGTAGGCCCGCGCGACGACCGTCTCCAGAGCGGCCATGACGGCGGCCCCGACGCCGCGGCGCCGCCGGTCGGCCCGTACGGCCACGGCCTCGACGTACCCCGTGCGCAGGGCGGCGCCCCGGTGCACGACCCTGCGCTGCACGACACTGCCGTGCCCCACCAGCTCGCCGCCCTCGTGGACCAGGGCGTGCATCCCGCCCAGCCCGTGCTCGAAGTCCTCGTCGGAGAAGTCCCCCTCGAAGGCCGCGTCGAGCAGCGCCCGGACCTCCTCGAGCGTGCCGGGGCCCAGCTGCGAGGTGTGCGCGAGGCGTGTCCGCGTATCGGTCATGGAACCAGTGTCCCCCGGCCACCGATCGACCGACATGGTCCTGGCCCTGCGCGCACCCGGCTCCGCACACTCGCTGCATGTCGCCCGAAACCCAGCAGTGGAGCCCCACGCACGGCCGGCCCTACCGCCCCGCGCCCTACCGGCCGGCGCGGATGCCCGCCGCCGAGTCCCTCGCGCGCGCCGCCGAGTTGCGGGCCCGGATGGACGAGCGGCGCACCGTGCGCCACTTCTCGTCCGACCCCGTCCCCGAGCAGGTGGTCCGGGACGCCATCGCCTGCGCCGCCACCGCCCCCTCCGGGGCGCACCAGCAGCCGTGGACCTTCGTCCTGGTCAAGGACCCGGCGGTACGGCAGCAGATCCGCGCCGCCGCCGAGCAGGAGGAGGCCCTCTCCTACGACGGCCGCCTGGGCGACGAGTGGCTCGCGGCGCTGCGCCCCATCGGCACGGACGCGGTGAAGACCCACCTCACCGACGCCCCGGCCCTCGTCGTGGTCTTCCAGCAGCGCTACTGGCTCGGCCCGGACGGCACGAAGCGCAAGCACTACTACGTCGACGAGTCGGTGGGCATCGCGGTGGGCATGCTGCTGTCCGCCCTCCACCTGTCCGGGCTCGCGGCCCTCGTGCACACGCCCAGCCCGATGCGCTTCCTCGGCCGCGTCCTGGAGCGCCCGGAGAACGAGAAGGCCTTCGCGGTCGTGCCGGTGGGCTACCCGGCGGACGACTGCGAGGTCCCGGACCTGGTCCGCAAGTCCCTCGACCAGGTCATCGTGGAGGTGTGACCGGAGCGGACACGGGACCGCCCCCGCTCCGGACTTGGGGGTACCGGAGCGGGGGCGGGGTCGTGCGGGGGCCGGATCAGCCCATGTGCGGGTACGCGTAGTCGGTCGGCGCGACCAGCGTCTCCTTGATGGAGCGCGTCGAGGTCCAGCGCTGCAGGTTCGTCGCCGCGCCCGCCTTGTCGTTGGTGCCCGAGGCGCGGCCGCCGCCGAAGGGCTGCTGGCCGACGACGGCGCCGGTCGACTTGTCGTTGATGTAGAAGTTGCCCGCCGCGAAGCGGAGCTTCTCCATCGCGTCCGCCGCCGCGTACCGGTCCCCGGCGATGATCGAGCCGGTCAGGGCGTACGCCGAGACGGACTCCATCTGGGCGAGCATCGCGTCGAAGTCGGCGTCCTCGTAGACGTGCACGGCGAGGATCGGGCCGAAGTACTCGGTCGTGAAGACCTCGTTCTCGGGGTCGGTGCACGCGATGACGGTCGGGCGGACGAAGTAGCCCTCCGAGTCGTCGTACGTGCCGCCCGCGACGATCTCGCACGTCGGGTCGGCGACGGCCCGGTCGATCGCGGCCTTGTTCTTCGCGAAGGAGCGCTCGTCGATGACGGCGCCGATGAAGTTGGTCAGGTCGCGGACGTCACCCATGGCGATGCCGTCGACCTCGGCCGCGAAGGCCTCCTTGAAGCCGTCGTTCCAGATCGAGGCCGGGACGTAGGCGCGCGAGGAGGCCGAGCACTTCTGGCCCTGGAACTCGAAGGAGCCGCGGGTCAGTGCGGTCTTGAGGGTGGCGCGGTCCGCGGACGGGTGCGCGACGACGAAGTCCTTGCCGCCGGTCTCGCCGACCAGGCGCGGGTAGGACTTGTACTTCTCGATGTTGTTGCCGACCGTCTTCCACAGGTACTGGAAGGTCTTGGTCGAGCCGGTGAAGTGGATGCCGGCCAGCTCGGGGTGGTTCAGCGCCACCTCGCTGACGGCGATGCCGTCGCCCGTCACCAGGTTGATGACGCCCTTGGGGAGGCCGGCCTCCTCCAGCAGCTCCATCAGGAGGACGGCGGAGTGCGTCTGCGTCGGGGACGGCTTCCACACGACCACGTTGCCCATGAGTGCGGGGGCGGTCGGCAGGTTGCCCGCGATGGCCGTGAAGTTGAACGGCGTGATCGCGTACACGAAGCCTTCGAGCGGGCGGTGGTCGCTGCGGTTCCACACGCCGGCGGAGTTCGCGACGGGCTGCTCGGCCAGGATCCGGCGGGCGAAGTGGACGTTGAAGCGCCAGAAGTCGACGAGCTCGCACGGCGTGTCGATCTCGGCCTGCTGCGCCGTCTTCGACTGGCCCAGCATGGTCGAGGCGGCGAGCTTCTCGCGCCACGGGCCGGAGAGCAGCTCGGCCGCGCGCAGGATGATCGCGGCGCGGTCGTCGAAGGACGTCGCGCGCCAGGCCGGGGCGGCGGCGAGGGCGGCGTCCACGGCCTCCTGCGCGTCGGCCTCGGTGGCGGTGCCGAAGGTGCCGAGCACCGACTTGTGGTCGTGCGGCTGCACCACGTCGAAGCGCTCGCCGCCGCCCATCCGCTTGACGCCGCCGATGGTCATCGGGAGGTCGATCGGGTTCTCGGACAGCTGCTTGAGCTGCTCTTCGAGCCGTGCGCGCTCCGGGGTGCCGGGGGCGTACGAGTGGACCGGCTCGTTGACCGGCGCGGGGACCTGGGTCACAGCATCCATGGGGCTGGTAACTCCTTGACCTAGTTCTTGGTGATCATCGAGCGGAGGAAGAAGAGCAGGTTGGCCGGCTTCTCCGCGAGGCGGCGCATGAAGTAGCCGTACCAGTCGGTGCCGTACGCGGTGTAGACGCGCATCCGGTGCCCCTCGGCTGCCAACCGCAGGTGCTCCTCGCCGCGGATGCCGTACAGCATCTGGAACTCGTACTCGTCCAGCTTGCGCCCTGCCTGCCGGGCCAGCTCCTGGGCGATGGCGATCAGGCGCGGGTCGTGGGACCCGATCATCGGGTAGCCCTCGCCCTCCATCAGGATCTTCATGATCCGGACGTAGGCCTTGTCGATCTCGGCCTTGTCCAGGTACGCGACCTCGGCGGGCTCCTTGTAGGCGCCCTTGACGATGCGCACGCGGCTGCCGGCGGCGGCCAGGCGGCGGGCGTCGGCCTCGGTGCGGAAGAGGTACGCCTGGATCACGCAGCCGGTCTGCGGGAAGTCACGCCGCAGCTCCTCGTGGATGGCGAACATCGAGTCGAGCGTGGTGTGGTCCTCGGCGTCCAGCGTCACGGTGGTGCCGATGGCGGCGGCCGCCTCGACGACCGGGCGGACGTTGGCGAGGGCCAGCTCGTGGCCGCCCTCCAGCGCCTGCCCGAACATCGACAGCTTCACCGACATCTCGACGGCCTCGCCGAGGCCGAGCTCCGCCAGGCGCTCGATCAGCTGGAGGTAGGCGTCACGGGCGGCGTGCGACTGCGCCACCTCGGTGATGTCCTCGCCGACGACGTCGAGGGTGACCTCCAGGCCGTTGCGGGTGAGCTCCTCGACGATCGGGATGACCTGGTCGACCGTCTCGCCCGGGATGAACCGGGTCACCACGGGCTTGGTCACCGGAGCGGCGGAGACGATGCGGCGCATTGCCTCGCTGCGCGAAGCGGCGAGGATCACGGGACCCAGCACGGGGGCACCTCCAACGGGGGGTAGGAGAAGAGCGCGATCAAGCGCGAACAAGAACGCAAGTGAAACCACCGTGAAACCTAAGGATCCCTGCGATCCTCTGCCATCGACAGCTGTCACGCATCCGTGTCCCGGATCTCATACATCTGTCTGAGGACCCGGTCCGGAGGTGGGAGAATGTCCGGGTGAAGGGCGATTACCAGGACCTGGTGGACGAGATCTCGGCGCTGCTCGGCGCTCCGGCGACGCTGGAGAACCGGGACTTCCGCCTCATCGCCTTCGGCGCGCACGACAGCGACGACGATCTGGAGATGGACCCCGTGCGGACCAGGTCGATCCTGACGCGGCAGTCCACGGCGGCCGTGCGCTCCTGGTTCGAGGGCTTCGGCATCGCCCGTGCGACCGGTCCGGTACGCATCCCGGCGGCGCCCGACGCCGGGGTCCTCCGGGGGCGGATCTGCCTGCCCGTGCGGTACCGGGGCATCGTGCAGGGCTACGTGTGGCTCCTCGACCAGGAGCCCGGACCCGGGCCGCAGGCGCTGGCGGCGGCCATGGAGGTGGCCGAGCGGGTCGGAGTCCTGCTCGCCGAGGAGGCGAAGGCGGGGGCCGACCTGTCGCGGGAGTTCCTGGCGGTGCTCACGGCCGGCCGGGGCTGGCAGCAGGACATGGCGGTGGCGGCCCTGCGGGTGGCCCTCGGGCCGGGCGGGGACGGGCTGCACGCGGCGGTGTGCGTGGCGCCGTGGCCCGGGGAGGCGCCGGCCGCGGTACCGGGCGCGGCGGCGGTGTGCGTGGTCCCGCCCGCGGCGGCCGGCGACGGTCCCGGCGCGCGGGGCGCCGGGGCGCTGGCGGTACTGCTGCGGCTCCGTTCGGCGGACGCCCTGGCTCCGGCCCTGACGGCGGTGGCCCGCCTGCTGCCCCGCACACCGGGCCCGTCGCCGGAGCCGCGGCCGTCCCGCGGCGCCGGCCCGGGAGCGGGCGGCGGCACAGGAGCGGGCGGGGGCACGGGCACGGGCGCGGGCGGCGGAGCGGGCGGGAGCGCAGGACCGGGCGCGGGCACGGGCAGCCGCCCGGGAGCGGGCCGCGGAACGGCCGGGAGCGGCGGGCCGGGGGCCGCCGCGGGCAGCCGACCGGCGGCGGGCTCCGACGGCCCTCGGACCGCCGCGCCACCGCCCGCGATGACGGCCGGGGTGGGCGAGCCGGTCCGGAGTCTCGCCGAGCTGCCCGGCGCCTGGGGACAGGCCCGGGCGGCGGCGCGGGCGGCCGCGGCGCAGCCCCGGTTCGGGCCGGTGGCCCAGTGGTCGGCGATCGGTCCGTACCGGCTGCTGGCAGCGCTCGCCCCGGCTCCGGTCGACGACCCGGCGGTCCGCGCCCTGCTCGGCCCGGCCCACCGCGAACTCGCCCGCACCGCCGAGGTGTTCCTGGACTGCGCCGGTCAGGCGGGCCGCGCGGCGGCGGCCCTCGGCATCCACCGGCAGACGCTGTACTACCGGATCGCCCGGGTGGAGCAGCTGACCGGCCTCGACCTCAACGAGGGAGAGGACCGCCTGCTGCTCCACATGGCCCTCAAGGCCTCGCGCCTGCACGGCTGAACCGGGCACCGGATCAGGAACCGGGCGACGAGACGGACGCACCCCCGGGCCCGCCGCCGACCGCTGCCTCCGCGGCCCGCCGCATCCCCTCGGTGAACTCCTCGGCGGTGGCCGCCGATTCGGGGTCGAACAACCACTGGATCATGAGGCCGTTCAGCAGTGCCTGGTAGAAGGCGCCCAGGGTGCGCACGTCCCGCTCGGTGATCTCGTCCTCCGGGGTGCCGGTCAGCATGGAGACCAACCCCCGGCGCCCCTCGCCCTGCGAGGCGGCGAGCATCGCCCTCAGGCCGGGCAGCCGGTCCCCGATCAACGCCACCTCCATGCCGGCCGACCAGATGGGCCCGGCGTCCTCCCGACGGGCCAGGACGCCCTCCCAGAGCGCGCGGAAGCGCTCCAGCGAGCCCCCCTCCCCCTCCAGACCGGACTGGAAGCCCTCGCCCCACTCCTCCGTCAGGGCGAGGAACGCCTGAGTGAGCAGGGCGTCCTTGGAGCCGTAGTGGTAGCCGATGGAGGCCAGGTTCGTACCCGAGGCGCTGACGACGTCTCGTGCCGTCGTCCGCACGAACCCCTTCTCGACCAGGCACTTCTTGGCACCTTCGAGCAGATCTTCGCGATGTCCCATGCCGACACCGTAGCGATGTCACCGACCGGGGAGCCGCTGCCCGGGGTACGCGGAAGGGCCCGGGGTCTCCCCCGGGCCCTTCCCCCGTTCAGCGGGCGTGCGCGATCAGCCGAGGCTGACCGTGCGCGCCGAGGCGGCGCCGATCTCGGCGGAGATGTCCGCGAGGACGCCTCCCGGGACCTCGGCGTCGACGGTGAGGACGACGAGCGCCTCGCCGCCCTCCTCGGCGCGGGCGACCTGCATGCCCGCGATGTTCAGGCCGGCCTCGCCGAGGATGCGGCCGACGGTGCCGACCACGCCCGGGCGGTCGGTGTAGCGCAGGACGACCATGAAGTCGGCGAGGGCCAGGTCGACGTCGTACTCGCCGATGCCGACGATCTTCTGAAGGTGCTTCGGGCCCGCGAGCGTCCCGGAGACCGACACCTCCGAGCCGTCCGACAGGGTGCCGCGGACGGTGACCACGTTGCGGTGGTCCGGGGACTCCGAGCTGGTGGTCAGCCGGACCTCGACACCGCGCTCCTGCGCGAAGAGCGGGGCGTTGACGTAGGAGACCGTCTCGTCGACGACGTCCTCGAAGACGCCCTTGAGCGCGGAGAGTTCGAGCACCTTGACGTCGTGCTGGGTGATCTCGCCGCAGACCTCGACATCGAGCCGGACCGCGACCTCGCCCGCGAGGGCGGTGAAGATGCGGCCCAGCTTCTCGGCGAGGGGCAGGCCGGGACGGACGTCCTCGGCGATGACGCCGCCCTGGACGTTCACCGCGTCCGGCACGAGCTCGCCGGCGAGGGCCAGGCGCACCGACTTGGCGACCGAGACGCCGGCCTTCTCCTGGGCCTCGTCCGTGGACGCGCCGAGGTGCGGGGTGCAGACGACCTGGTCCAGCTCGAAGAGCGGGGAGTCGGTGCAGGGCTCCTTCGCGTACACGTCGAGGCCGGCGCCGGCGACGCGGCCCTCCTTGATGGCCGAGTACAGCGCGGCCTCGTCCACGATCCCGCCGCGCGCGGCGTTGACGATGCGGACGGACGGCTTCACCTTGTGCAGGGCCTCGTCCCCGATGAGACCGAGGGTCTCGGGGGTCTTGGGCAGGTGCACGGTGATGAAGTCGGCGACCTCCAGCAGCTCGTCCAGCGTCAGCATCTTGACGCCCATCTGGGCGGCGCGCGCGGGCTGTACGTAGGGGTCGTACGCGACGACCTTCATGCCGAACGCGGACATGCGCTGGGCGACCAGGACGCCGATGCGGCCGAGGCCGACGACGCCGAGGGTCTTCTCGCTGAGCTCGACGCCCGTGTACTTGTTCCGCTTCCACTCGCCGTTCTTCAGTGCGGTGTTGGCCTGCGGGATGTTGCGAGCGGTGGCGACGAGCAGGCCGCAGGCCAGCTCGGCGGCGGTCACGATGTTGGAGGTCGGGGCGTTGACGACCATCACGCCGGCCTTGGTGGCGGCGGAGACGTCGACGTTGTCCAGTCCGACTCCGGCGCGGGCGACGACCCGCAGCTTCTTCGCCACGGCGATGGCCTCGGCGTCGACCTTGGTCGCGGAGCGGACGAGGATCGCGTCGACGTCGACGATCGCGGGCAGCAGCTCGGCGCGGTCGGCGCCGTTGACGTGCCGGATCTCGAAGTCCGGACCGAGCGCGTCCACCGTTGCGGGCGACAGCTCTTCGGCGATGAGTACGACAGGTTTCGAGCTCACGTGGTTCCTCACAAGTCCATTGCGGACGGCCGTCCCGACGGCCGCAGGCGTGGAGGGGGTAGCCGCGTGGAAGACGCACGACACTGTGGGCCTGACGCGTATGTGTTGAGCAGTGTAGTGGCGTTGGCGGTCCGGATTTCCGCCTGTACGGAAGGATCACCCGTCCGTGGTTGGCCGGGGTGGACAAGCCGCCCCCGGGAAGGGCGACGTTCCGGCGGTCCCGGCCGTCCGGTGGTGCGCGGCGGGGCCGGGACGCACCGTCCCGGCCCCGCCGCCGCGAGATCAGCTCTCGTCGTTGTCGACCCAGCTCATCAGCTTGCGCAGCTTCTTGCCGGTGGTCTCCAGCAGGTGCTCCTCGTCGGCCTTCTTGTACTCGTTGTACTTCGGCAGGCCGGCCTTGTACTCGGCCATCCAGGTGTTGGCGAACTCGCCGTTCTGGATCTCGGCGAGGACCTTCTTCATCTCGGCCTTGGTGGCGTCGGTGATGATGCGGGGGCCGGTGATGTAGTCGCCCCACTCGGCGGTCTCGGAGACCGACCAGCGCATCTTCTCCAGGCCGCCCTCGTACATGAGGTCCACGATGAGCTTCAGCTCGTGCAGGCACTCGAAGTACGCGATCTCCGGCTGGTAGCCGGCCTCGGTCAGCGTTTCGAAACCGGCCTTGACCAGCGCGGAGGCGCCGCCGCAGAGGACCGCCTGCTCACCGAACAGGTCGGTCTCGGTCTCCTCGGTGAAGGTGGTCTTGATGACGCCGGCGCGGGTGCCGCCGATGCCGGCCGCGTACGAGAGGGCCAGGGCGAAGGCGCTGCCGCTGAAGTCCTGCTCGACGGCGGCGATGCAGGGCACGCCGCGGCCTTCCTCGTACTGGCGGCGGACCAGGTGGCCCGGGCCCTTGGGGGCGACCAGGGCGACGTCCACGTTGGCCGGGGGCTTGATGAAGCCGTACCGGACGTTGAAGCCGTGGCCGAAGAAGAGCGCGTCGCCCTCCTCGAGGTGCTCCTTGACGGACTCCTCGTAGATCTCGGCCTGCAGCGGGTCCGGGGTCAGGATCATGATGACGTTCGCCCAGGCCGCGGCCTCGGACACGGAGACGACCTTGAGACCCTGCTCCTCGGCCTTGGCCTTGGACTTCGAGCCCTCCTTCAGACCGACGACGACGTCGACGCCGGAGTCACGGAGCGACAGTGCGTGGGCGTGGCCCTGGCTGCCGTAGCCGATGACAGCGACCTTGCGGCCCTGGATGATGGACAGGTCGGCGTCGTTCTCGTAGAACAGCTCGGCCACTGGGATATCTCCTTGGTGCGCTGGTGTTGCTCCCACCGTACGGCGGGGAACGGAATCTTGGTTTGCCGGTCTCGCCATGCGAGCCGGGCGTGTCGGCAGGCGCTGCGGTCAGGCGCTGCGGTCGAGCGCGCGCAGGCTGCGGTCCGTGATGGACCGGCCGCCGCGCCCTATGGCGATCGTGCCCGACTGCACGAGCTCCTTGATGCCGAAGGGCTCCAGCATCTTGAGCATGGCGCCGAGCTTGTCGGTGCCGCCGGTGGCCTCGATGGTGACGGCCTCCGGGGAGACGTCGACCGTCTTGGCGCGGAACAGCTGGACGATCTCGACGATCTGGGAGCGGGTCTCGTTGTCGGCGCGGACCTTCACCAGGACGAGTTCGCGCTCGATGGCGTTGTGCTGCTCCAGCTCGACGATCTTGAGCACGTTGACCAGCTTGTTGAGCTGCTTGGTCACCTGCTCCAGCGGGAGGTCCTCGACGTTCACGACGATGGTGATGCGCGAGATGTCGGGGTGCTCGGTGACACCGACCGCGAGGGAGTCGATGTTGAACCCGCGGCGGGAGAACAGCGCGGCGATCCGGGCGAGGATGCCGGGCGTGTTCTCGACCAGGACGGAGAGCGTGTGCTTGGACATGTGAGTCGTTCTCTCTCTCGGGCTCTCTCGGCTCAGTCGTCTTCGTTGTCGCCGAAGTCGGGACGGACGCCCCTGGCTGCCATGACCTCGTCGTTGGAGGTGCCGGCGGCGACCATCGGCCACACCATGGCGTCCTCGTGGACGATGAAGTCGATCACGACCGTGCGGTCGTTGATCGCGTTGGCCTCGGCGATGACCCGGTCCAGGTCGGCCGGGTCCTCGCAGCGCAGCGCGACGCAGCCCATGGCCTCGGCCAGCTTGACGAAGTCCGGGACGCGGGTGCCCTTGCGGGGTGCGGCGGACTCGCCGAGCTGGGAGCCGACGGTGTCGTGGCCCGTCTCGTCCGCGTGCAGCACGGTGTTGGAGTACCGCTGGTTGTAGAACAGCGTCTGCCACTGGCGGACCATGCCCAGGGCGCCGTTGTTGATGATCGCGACCTTGATCGGGATGTTGTTCAGCGCGCAGGTGACCAGTTCCTGATTGGTCATCTGGAAGCAGCCGTCGCCGTCGATCGCCCAGACGGCGCGCTCGGGCATGCCGACCTTGGCGCCCATGGCCGCCGGGACCGCGTACCCCATGGTTCCGGCGCCGCCGGAGTTCAGCCAGGTGCGGGGCTCCTCGTACTTCACGAAGTGGGAGGCCCACATCTGGTGCTGGCCGACGCCGGCCGCGAAGATCGTGCTCTTCGGCGCGAGCGCGCCGATCCGCTCGATGACCTGCTGCGGCGAGAGCATCCCGTCCTCGGGCAGGTCGTAGCCCAGCGGGTAGGTGTCGCGCCAGCGGCCGAGGTCCTTCCACCAGGCGCTGTAGTCGCCCGCGTTGCCCTCGGTGTGCTCGGCCTGGACGGCCTGGATCAGATCGGCGATGACCTCGCGGGCGTCACCGACGATCGGGACGTCGACGGCGCGGTTCTTGCCGATCTCGGCCGGGTCGATGTCCGCGTGGATGATCTTGGCGAACGGGGCGAAGCTGTCCAGCTTGCCGGTGACGCGGTCGTCGAAGCGGGTGCCCAGCGCGATCAGCAGGTCCGACTTCTGCAGGGCGGTGACGGCGGTCACCGCGCCGTGCATGCCCGGCATGCCGACGTGCAGCGGGTGGCTGTCGGGGAAGGAGCCGAGCGCCATCAGGGTGGTGGTGACCGGGACCCCGGTCAGCTCGGCGAGCACCTTCAGCTCGGCGGTCGCACCGGACTTCATGATGCCGCCGCCGATGTACAGCACCGGGCGCTTGGCCTGGCAGATCAGCTTGGCGGCCTCGCGGATCTGCTTGGCGTGGGGTTTGGTGACCGGGCGGTAGCCGGGGAGGTCCTGGGAGGGCGGCCACGAGAACGTGGTCTTCGACTGGAGGGCGTCCTTGGCGATGTCGACCAGGACCGGTCCCGGGCGGCCGGTGGAGGCGATGTGGAAGGCCTCCGCGATGGTCCGCGGGATGTCCTCGGCCCGGGTCACCAGGAAGTTGTGCTTGGTGATCGGCATGGTGATGCCGACGATGTCCGCCTCCTGGAAGGCGTCCGTGCCGATCGCCTTGGAGGAGACCTGGCCGGTGATCGCGACGAGCGGGACGGAGTCCATGTGCGCGTCGGCGATCGGGGTGACCAGGTTCGTGGCGCCCGGCCCGGACGTGGCCATACAGACGCCGACCTTGCCCGTGGCCTGGGCGTAGCCGGTGGCGGCGTGGCCGGCCCCCTGCTCGTGGCGGACCAGGATGTGACGGACCTTCTTGGAGTCCATCATCGGGTCGTACGCGGGGAGGATGGCGCCGCCCGGGATGCCGAAGACGGTGTCGCACCCCACCTCTTCGAGAGAGCGGATGAGGGACTGCGCGCCCGTGACGTGCTCAACTGCGGCGGACTGGTGTCCGCCGGAACGGGGCCGCGGCTGCGGGTGGGCCCCGGTGGCCTGCTCGGTCATCGGCATTCTCTTCTCGAAGCTGAGGGTTTCACGAGGATTCGACTCTGTGCCAGTGCAACAAAAAACCCCTCGTGCCGGGAGGCAGGCGAGGGGAGCGCGTCGGGTGCGTTGAGCGGGGACATGCTGGTCCCGGCTTCAGCCGACGCGCTTTCCACGTACGAGAATTCGGGTGCGCATGGCATTGACCCTCCCTCTGGCGGGAGGTGGATGTCAAGTGGGTGGGACGGGCGTCTCATTATGTGAGCCTCTGTGGATGGCCATCGAACCCCCGGGCGAGCCTCCGGCCCAGGCGGGTTGGACCGCCCCGCCCGGTACTGGGAACGTACCGCGCACGAGCGCGCGGCGCAGCCTGTACTCGTCGAGCGGCCCGGAGAAGGCCATCCCCTGGCCGTGCGTGCAGCCCATCGCGCGCAGGGCCGCGACCTGCTCGGGCAGGTCCACCCCCTCGGCCACCGACTGCATGCCCAGGTCGTTTGCGATCCGCAACAAACCTGCGGTGATCTTGTGGAGGCGGGCGGACTCGGCGACCCCTTCCACCAGTCCCCGGTCCAGCTTGAGCATGTCCACCGGGAGCCGCCTCAGGGCGCTGATGGCCGCGTAGCCGCTGCCGAAGCCGTCCAGGGCGATCCCCACCCCGAGCCGGTGCAGGGCCGCCAGGCGGCGTTCGAGGTCGTCGAAGGGCACTCTGGGGTCCGAGACGGCCAGCTCCAGGACGAGGGCCCCGGAGGGCAGCCCGTGCCGGGTCAACAGGGCCTCCACGGAGCCGAGCGGCACCGCCCGGTCGAGGAGTCGCTGGGCGGTCATCCGCACCGCCACCGGTACGCCGTGCCCGGCGCGGTGCCGGTCGGCGGCCTGCTCCACGGCCTCCTCCAGCAGCCAGCGCCCCAGCTCGGCGGTGCGCGAGGCGTCGGGACCGCCGGAGGCGGCGCCCTCGCTGTACTCGGCGACGCGCAGGAACTCCGCCGGGGTGAAGAGAATCCCCTGGGCCGAGCGCCAGCGGGCCTGGGCCGCCACCACCGAGACCTCGCCGGTGGCCAGCGAGACCACGGGCTGGTGCAGCAGGACGAACTCCCCCTCGTGCAGCGCGGTCCTCAGCCGCCCGGCCAGCTCCGCCTTGCGTACGACCTCGGCCTGCATCTGCGGGGCGTACAGCTCGACGCGGTTCTTGCCGCCCGCCTTGGCCCGGTACATGGCGAGGTCCGCGTTGCGCATCAGGTCCGAAGGGGTGATGCCGGGGTCGGCGAAGGCCACGCCGATGCTGGCGGCGACCCGCACCTCGCTGCCCGCGATGCGGTACGGCTGGGAGAGGGTGGTGCGGAGCCGGTCGGCGATCTCGTGCGCCTGGTACTCGCGGGCACTGTGGTCGCGGCTGCCGTCACCCACGATCAGCGCGGCGAACTCGTCCCCGCCGAGGCGGGCCGCGGTGTCCCCGGCCCGGACCGAGTCCTGGAGCCTGCGTGCGGCCTCGATCAGCAGCTCGTCCCCGGCCTGGTGGCCGATGGTGTCGTTGACCGCCTTGAAGCCGTCGAGGTCGATGAAGAGGACGGCGGTGCTGTGGTCGCCCGCGCGGCGGCCGGTCAGGGCCTGGCGGACGCGGCGGGTGAACAGGGCCCGGTTGGGCAGGTCGGTCAGGGGGTCGTGCTCGGCGCTGTGCTGGAGCTGCGCCTGGAGCCGGACCCGCTCGGTGACGTCCCGGCTGTTGAGGATGAGCCCGCCCTGGTGGCGGTTGACGGTGGACTCCACGTTGAGCCACTCCCCGGCGCCGGACCGGAAGCGGCACTCGATGCGGGTGGTGGGCTCCTCGGCCTGCGGCGCCGCAAGGAAGCGGCGCACCTCGTGGACCACCCGGCCGAGGTCGTCGGGGTGGATCAGGGCGGCGAGCTCGCTGCCGACCAGCTCCTCGGCCTCGCGGCCGTAGACCCCGGCGGCGGCGGGGCTGACGTAGCGCAGGGTGCCGGTGGGCGCGGCGATCATGATGACGTCACTGGAGCCCTGGACCAGGGAGCGGAAGTGGTTCTCCTTCTGGGCCAGCTCCTGGGTCAGCGCGATGTTGTCGAGGAGCATGATGCCCTGGCGGACGACGAGGGCCAGGACGACCGTGCAGCCGGCGACGACGACGACCTTGTCGACGCTGCGGCTCTCGATCACGTTGTAGAGGATGCCGAGGGTGCAGACGGCCGCGGCGAGGTACGGGGTGAGCGCCGGCAGCGACCGCGAGATCGGCCCGCTGTCGGGCTCCGGCCCGGTCGCCGCCGCGTGCTCATGGACGGAGCTGATCCTCCGGGCGCCCCAGGGCGCGTACGCGAGCAGCAGGGACCCGGCGAACCAGCCCGCGTCGAGGAGCTCGCCGGAGCGGTAGGTCTCCTTCAGCAGCGGCGAGGTGAAGATGGCGTCGCACAGGACCGTGAGCGCGAGCGCGCCGATGGCCATGTTGATGGCGGACCGGTTGGTCGCGGAGCGCCGGAAGTGCAGGACGAGCACCATCGAGACGAGCGCGATGTCCAGGACGGGGTAGGCCAGTTCGAGCGCGGCCCCGGGGACGCTCTCCGCGCTGTGCGACCTGGCCACCTTGGCGAGGGCCAGGCTCCACGAGAGGGTGAGCAGCGATCCGGCGATCAGCCAGGAGTCGAGTGCGAGGCAGAGCCAGCCGGCCCGGGTGACGGGTCGCTTGGCGAGCAGGAGCAGGCCCACGATCGCCGGCGGGGCGAAGCACAGGAAGAAGAACTGGGCCGGGGACGGGTTCGGCATGGGTTCGTGGGTGACGACCTCGTACCACCCCCAGACCGCGTTCCCGCAGGCGGACATCAGGGACGAGAGAGCAAAGAGCACCCAGGCGATCCGGTCACGGTTCGCATGGGTGCGCGCGTACTGGAAACAGGATCCTGCGGCGACGAGGGCAGCGGCGCTGAGGCCGAAGTCACCCATGATGTCGCTCAGTTCGTCGCTGCCCCAGCCGAGGCCGGCGCCGACGGCGTATCCGCTCCACACCACCGCCAGGAGTACCTGGACGCCTGTCCCGCGCCCGGGGTCCGCGAGGGGCGGCCGGTCCAGCAGCGCCGCCCCCGGGGTACTCACCGGTCCCCCTCGCCCACTGGTTCGGGCGCACCCCATCGTCGCCTCCGGCGGCTGTACCGCGTCGGATCCTTCGTCCATTGGCCGTGCATCGCCCGTCGCCCCCCAAAGTGTCCGATCACTCCCCAGCGCCAGACGTTCGTGGCGCAGCCCCTTCTTCCGGACGATACACCACTTTCGTCACTCAGGGACATAGATGCTCTACTCTCCGTCACCAGTAGGGGAGTTGGGCCGGCCGCGCGCATCCGCCCGATCGCGGAGCGTGTGCGCCGCCCGTCACCCGGTGACCAGCACCGTGTGCTCCACCGGCTCCCCGGCCGCGAAGCGGCTGAGCTGCCGGGCCAGCAGGCGCTTGGCCCGCGGCTCGAACGCCGAGCTGCTGCCGCCGACATGAGGCGTGATCAGGACATTCGGAGCATGCCAGAGCGGGTGCCCCGCGGGCAGCGGTTCCGGGTCGGTGACGTCGAGCGCCGCGCGCAGCCGCCCCGATCCCACCTCCGCCAGCAGGGCCGCGGTGTCCACCACGGGGCCGCGGGCCACGTTCACGAGCAGGGCGCCGTCCTTCATCCGCCCCAGGAACTCCGCCCCGGCCAGGCCCCGGGTGGCGTCGGTCAGCGGGGTCGTGAGGATCACCACATCGGCCTGCGGCAGGAGCCGGGGGAGCTCGGGGAGGGCGTGCACCGGTCCGCGCGCGGTGGTGCGCGTCGTGCGGGCGACGCGTGCGACCGGGCCGCACTCGAAGGGCACCAGCCGGTCCTCGACGGCCGAGCCGATGGATCCGTAGCCGATGATCAGAATCGACTTGTCGGCGAGGGCCTCGTAGAAGCCGGAGCGCCATTCCTCGCGGTCCTGGCCGCGGACCATGCCGGGGATGCCCCGCAGGGCGGAGAGGACGAGGGTGAGGGCCAGCTCGGCGGTGCTCGCCGTGTGGACTCCGGCGGCGTTGCACAGCCGTACGCCCGCGGGCAGGGCGTCGAGGCCGCCCCGGGCGCCGAGGAGGTCGTCGATGCCCGCGGTCAGGGTCTGGACGACCCGCAGGGCGGGCATCGCGGCCAGCGGACGCACGGTGACCTGGGGGGACTTCATGTACGGGGCGACGTAGAAGACGCAGTCGGCCGGATCGGCGGGGAAGGCGTCCTCGCCGTCCCACCGGCGGTATCGGAAGGAGTCGGGCAGGCCCGGGACCTCCTCGGCCGGAAAGGGGAGCCAGACGTCCTCGGTCTTTGCATTCATGATCACGAGGCTATGCCAGGACGGCGGGAACGAGCCGTTAGTTTGTTTTCCGGACCGGGAGGGGGACGCAGGAGTGGAGCTCAGGTCGATCGGGGCGGGGGCGCTGGCGGTGGGCGCCATCGGTCTCGGGTGCATGCCGATGAGCTGGGCGTACGCGCCCTCGCGCAGGCGGGGACACGAATCGCTGGCCGCGGTGCACGCGGCGCTGGACCTGGGGTCGAACCTGCTGGACACGGCCGACGTCTACGGCCCCTACACCAATGAACTGCTGCTGGGCCGGGTGCTGCGGGAGCGGCGGCAGGACGCGTTCGTCTCGGCGAAGGTGGGGCTGCGCGCCGGGGACCAGCACGTGGTGGCGGACGGGCGGCCGGACTACGTGCGCCGGGCCTGCGACGCCTCGCTGCGGCGGCTGCGCACGGACGTCATCGACCTGTACCAGCTGCACCGGGTGGATCCGGACGTGCCCGTGGAGGAGACCTGGGGCGCCATGGCGGAACTGGTGGGCGCGGGGAAGGTGCGCTCGCTCGGCTTCTGCGCGCTGGGTGCCGGGGCGGGGCCCGGGGCGGGCCGGGGCGGGGACCGGGCGTACGGGACGACGCTGCGGCACCTGGAGCGGGCGCAGCAGGTGTTCCCGGTGAGCGCGGTGCAGGCCGAGCTGTCGCTGTGGTCGCCGGCGGCGGCGTGGCAGCTGCTGCCGTGGTGCGCGGCGCGCGGGGTGGGGTTCCTGGCGGCGATGCCGCTGGGCAGCGGGTTCCTGACGGGGACGCTCACCCCGGGCGAGGGGTTCGAGTCGCAGGACGTGCGGGCCCGGCATCCGCGGTTCACGGCGGACGCCATGGCCTCGAACCAGGTGCTGGTGGCGGCGCTGCGCCGGGTGGCCCGGCGGCACGGGCCCGGGGTGACGGTGGCGCAGGCCGCGCTGGCGTGGGTACTGGCGCAGGGGCCGCAGGTGGTGCCGGTGCCGGGGGCGGACCGGGCGCCCTGGGCCGCCGAGAACGCGGGGGCGGCGCAGGTGAGGCTCACGGCGGCGGACCTGGCCGAGCTGGCGGCGCTCCCGGACGCGGTGGGAGCCTGGGACTGACCCGCAACCACTCGATCGAGTGTACGAGCGGCGGAACTTCGGGAACCGTCGAGGCTGTTGAGACTGGGGAAGGGCACGATCGCGGGACGGGAAGGGAGCAGGGCGATGCGGTACGGACAGGTGGGGTACGAGGGGCGGGGCGCTCTGCCGGGCGCGCGGGACGCGGGGCGGGGAGCGCGCGACGCGGGGCGGGGAGCGCCGCCGGGGGCGGGGGCGCGGAGGCGGGGCGTGCTGGCGGCGGTCGCGCTGGCGGGGTGCGGCGCCCTGCTCGCGGCCGGGTGCTCGCCCCCGGCGGGCGGCGGGGGCGCGCGGCCCGACGGTTCCCCACCGGGTGCGGTGGCGGGGGGCTCCGGCTCGCCGGGCCCTTCGGGGACGCCGTCCGGCCCCCCGGCGGCATCCGCCCCGCCGGCCAGGGGGGCGGTGACGGTGACCGGCGAGGTCGCCAAGGGCCTGGAGTCCCCGTGGGGGGTGGTCCCGCTGCCGGGCGGTGACCTGCTGGTCGCCTCGCGGGACAAGGGCACGATCAGCAGGATCGCGGTCGGCTCCGGCGCGGTGACGCAGATCGGCAGGGTGCCGGGGGTGGCTCCGGGCGGGGAGGGCGGCCTGATGGGCCTGGCCCTGTCCCCGGCTTTCGCCTCGGACCGGTTGGTGTACGCGTACTTCACGACCGAGTCGGACAACCGCATCGCCCGGCTGCGCTATGACGAGCAGAGACCCCCCGGGCAGCAACTGGGCGCTCCGGACACGGTGTTCCGCGGGATTCCCAAGGGCCTGATCCACAACGGCGGCCGGATCGCCTTCGGGCCGGACAGGATGCTCTACGCGGGGACGGGCGAGACCGGCGAGACCGGGCTCGCGCAGGACAAGGCGTCGCTGGGCGGCAAGATCCTCCGGATGACCCCCGACGGGGAGCCGGTCCACGGCAACCCGGAGCCCGATTCGGTCGTGTACTCCTACGGCCACCGCAATGTGCAGGGGCTCGCCTGGGACAAGGACAAGCGTCTGTGGGCGGCCGAGTTCGGCCAGAACACCTGGGACGAGCTGAACCTGATCGAGCCCGGAGCGAACTACGGCTGGCCGGAGGCCGAGGGGAAGGCTGGCCGGCCCGGCTTCCGCGACCCGGTGGCCGTGTGGAAGACCGATGAGGCCTCGCCGAGCGGGATCGCGTGGGCCCAGGGGTCGGTGTGGATGGCCGGCCTCAAGGGGAAGCGGCTGTGGCGGATCCCGCTGTCCGGGACCGGCCCGGTCGCGGAGCCCGAGGCCTTCCTGGAAGGGAAGTACGGCCGGCTGCGTTCGGTGGTGGCCCTGGGTGGGGACAGAGTGCTGCTGGTCACGAGCGAAACGGACGGGCGCGGGTCGCCGGAGGCGGGCGACGACCGGATCCTGACACTGACGGTGCGGTGAGCGGCGCGCCCCCGGCCGGGGGCGGAAGGAGTGGTGGACGCGGTGTTCAACATGATCGAGGAGCTGTTCGGTCCGGGCCGCAAGCACACGGACGAGGAGAGGAAGCGGCTGGAGCTGTCCCGGACCGACGTCGGTGACGGCGACCCGGGCCGGGGTCCGATAGACCTCGACTCCGGCCGGGTGCTCATACGCCGTGCCGAGGGGCCTCTGGACGGGGCCTGACCGGCCCCGGGGCGGGCAAGGGCCGGAGCCGGCGGGCGAGGGCGGCCGCATCGCCCCGGCCAGCGACGCCGGGGCCCCACCCGGGCGGCGTCCCGGCCGGCTCCTGCCGGACCCGCGCCGCCCGGCCTCACCGCTCTAGACCGCGGGGACGGCGGGCAGCGGGAGGAAGTACATGGCACCGAAGACGAGGATTCCAAGGGCGCCGAGCACGACGGCAGCCCAGGCGACGGCGCGGACCCAGGTGGGCAGGGTGCGGCCGGGGGCGCCGAAGGCCGGACGGACGAGGACGAAGACGGCGAGGAGGAGGGCCAGGGTGGCCAGGACGCCGTTCGCGAGGGCGGTGAGCTGCCAGGCGTCGCCGTAGAGGGAGGAGATCTGGTCGGCCGGCGGGGCCGCCTTGTTGCCCTCGATCTGCCCTATGAGGGTCTGCCGCTCGGCCAGGACGCGGGAGGCCCAGCTGCCGCTGAGGGCGACGCCCCCGAGGCCCGCGGCCACGAGGGCGGAGGCGGCGGCGCCGACGCCGGCGGGCTGCGCCTCGTCCTCGGCGTACTCCTCCTCGAACTCCTCGTCGTCCAGGTCCCGGAGCTGCTCCGCGTCCTTGTCCTGCTCCGTGTGCTTGTCCTGCTCCGCGGCCGTGGGGTCGATGCCGCTCCCGGCCGCCGCCCCGGCCGGTCGTGCGGCCTCGGTCTTCTTCAGGTCGGTGGGGGTGGCGTCCGCCTCGGGGGCGTTCGGGGCAGGGGTCTTGGTGGTGTCCATGCGGGGCACCGTAGGCGGCCCGTCTGAGAGGTTTCTGAGAATCGGGCGCGGGTGCGGACGGCGGTCCGCCGGATCACCTCGCGGCGGTCGCCTGCCCGGCACCGTCCTCGCTCACGGCGGTCCCCGCGCCCGGGCGCTGCGCGGGCAGTGCCGCACGGGAGCGGCACTCGGGGGGTTCGATGCTGATCCGCGGCAGCCGCCGGTCGAGCCATGCGGGGAGCCACCAGTTGGCGCCGCCGAGCAGGTGCATCAGGGCCGGGACCAGCAGGGTCCGCAGCACGAAGGCGTCGAGGGCGACCGCCGCGGCGAGCGCGATGCCGAACATGGCGATGATCCGGTCGCCGCTGAGGACGAAGGCGAGGAAGACGGAGATCATGATGACGGCCGCCGAGTTGATGACCCGGCTGGTCTCCGCGAGCCCCACGCGGACGGCCCGCCGGTTGTCACCGGTCGCCAGCCACTCCTCGTACATCCGGCCGACCAGGAAGACCTGGTAGTCCATGGAGAGCCCGAAGAGCACCGACACCATGATCACGGGCAGGAACGGCTCGATCGGCCCGGAGCTTCCCAGGCCGAGGAGTTCACTCCCCCAGCCCCACTGGAAGACCGCCACCACGACGCCGAAGGAGGAGGCTACGGCGGCGACGTTCATGGCCGCCGCCTTCAGCGGTATGCCCAGCGAGCGGAAGGCCAGCAGCAGCAGGAGGCAGCCCAGGGCGATGACCACCCCGACGAACAGCGGCAGCTTGCCCACGATGACCTCCGCGAAGTCGTCGTAGCCGGCCGTCACCCCGCCCACGTGGACCTGCATGGAGTTGCCGCGGCCGGCGCGCGGCACCACCTCCTCGCGGAGGGTGTCGACGAGCTCGCTCGTGGCCCGGGACTGGGGGGCCGAGTCCGGCACGACGGTCAGGACGGCGGTGTCCCCGCTCCGGTCGAAGACGGCCGGTCCGGCGGAGGCGACGCCCTTCGTCGTACGGATCTCCTCGGCGAGGCGGCCCACGGCGAGCCGGTCGCCTGCGCCGTCGAGGCGGGCGACGACGGTCAGCGGGCCGTTGGCGCCGGGACCGAACCCCTGCGCCAACAGGTCGTACGCCTGCCGGGTCGTCGAGCCTGCCGGGTTGTTGCCCTGGTCGGAGGTGCCGAGGTGGAGGAAGAACGTGGGCAGGGCGAGTACCAGCATGACGGCGGTCGCCACGGCCCCGAGGAGCTTCGGGCGCCGCTCGACGAAGGCGGACCAGCGGGCGGCGAAGCCGGTGGTGCGCTCCGGCCGAGGACCCTCGGCGGCGAGCCTGCGGCGCTCGCGGCGCGAGAGGGCGCGCACGCCGATGTACGAGAGGAGGGCGGGCAGCAGGGTGACGGAGGCGGCGACGGTCAGCACCACGGTGACCGAGGCGGCGATCGCGACGCCGTCGAGGAAGGTCAGCCGCAGCACCAGCATGCCGAGCAGGGCGATGCAGACGGTGGCCCCGGCGAAGACGACGGCCCGGCCGGTGGTGGAGACGGCGTTCTCGGCGGCCTCCGCGACGGACAGGCCGCGGGCCAGGCCCTTGCGGTGGCGGGTGACGATGAAGAGCGCGTAGTCGATCCCGACGCCGAGGCCCACCAGGGTGCCGAGCATCGGGGCGAAGTCGGCGACCGGCATGGCGTGCCCGAGCAGGGTGATGCCGAAGTAGGCGGTGCCGACGCTGACCAGGGCCGTCGCGATGGGCAGCAGGCTGGCGGCGAGCGAGCCGAAGGCGAGGAAGAGGACGAGGGCGGCGACGGCGACGCCGATGACCTCGGCGAGGTGCGCGGTGGGGGCCTCGGTCAGGCCGACGGCTCGGCCGCCGAGCTCCACCTGGAGGCCGCCGGCCTCGGTGTCCGCGTTCTTCGCCGCGTCGACGACCGCCTGGGCCTGCGCCCGGGGTACGGCGTCGGCCTGCCGGTCGAAGGTGACCACGGCGTAGGCGGTGCGCCCGTCGGGGCTGATCTGCGCGGCGCTCTCGGGGCCGGCCGCGTACGGGCTCACGACCGAGCCGACGCCCGGCAGGCCGGCGACGGCCCGCAGGGCGCGGGTCATGCGCGCCTCGATGTCCGGGGTGCGGGCGCTGTGGTGCTCCGGCGCCCGCCACACGATGGTGTCGGTGTCTCCGCCCTGACCGGGGAAGGCCTCGCGCAGGAGGTCGTCGGCCCTGCCCGACTCGGTGCCGGGGACCCGGTAGTCAGTGGAGAACGCCGCTCCGGCGGTCCCGGCGGCCGCCGCGCTCGCGCCGAGGGCGAGCAGCCAGATCAGGACGGCGAGGAGCCGGTGGCGCATGCACCACCGCGCGATTGCGGCCAACGGTCGTGCTCCCTGGTGGTACGGATCTTCACCGGGGGAGGCCCGTCGGAAAGAACACGTGAACTGAACACTTCGGATGATGGAGGCCCGACCGGGACCCGGAGGTCGCCCGGGGGTTCCACGATCGGTACGCACGTCCACGATCTCAGCGTTCGTTGATCGTCGGCCCCTTTCGTGTGCATCGTCACAGGGGGCCGCGGGAATGCGGGACCTATGCGGCGCCGGGCTCCGCCGCGTCGGGCCGGTCGGCCCGGTAGCCGGGGACCGAGGGCCATCGGACGGTGAGGACCACCGCGTCCTCCTCGGCGTACCAGGAGTGGTCGACGCCGCGGCCCCACACGACGTAGTCGCCCTGCTCGGCGAGGACGACGCTGCGCTCCGGAAAGTCCATCCGGAAGCGGCCGCTGATCAGGACCAGCAGGGCGGTGCGCCGCTCCCCGGTCGCCCACCGCTCGCGTGCGTCGCCCTTGGGGTGGACGCCCCATTTGATCTCCACGTCCTGGCTGTGGCGGGGGTCGGCGGCGTCCTTGAAGTGGCCCAGGAGCCAGCCTCGGTCGGCGGCCGCGTCGGGGGCGGCCCTGCCGGTGTAGATGGTGGAGTCGGCGGTCACGGACCGAGGCTAATGCAGTTGTGCGGGCGGCCTGGACCCTGATGAGCTGGTCCGATGACGATCGATCGTGCTGAATTGACCGGGATACGGGACCGCTACGACGCCCTGATGCGGCGGGACGCCCGACCCGACGCCCCCGACGCCCGCGTGGAGCGGGTGGGCCGGGTGGTACGGCAGACCCTTCCGGGCCCGGGGTGGAGCGGGGTGCTCTGGTCGGACCTCGACGAGGAGACGGCGGACGCGGAGATCGCGGCCCAGGTGGCGTTCATCGCCGAGAACGAGGTGTCCGAGTTCGAGTGGAAGCTGTACGCGCACGACCGGCCGGCGGACCTGGGCGGTCGGCTGCGTGCGGCCGGGTTCGTCCCGGAGCCGGCCGAGACGCTGATGGTGGGGCTGACCGCGGAGCTGGCGGAGCTGTCGGTGGAGCCGCCGGAGGGGGTCACCCTGCGGCCGGTGACGGACGAGGCGGGCGTGGACCTGATGATGGCGGTCCACGCGCGGGCCTTCGGGACGGCCCGGCCCGGCCTCCGGGAGCAGGTGCTGGGCATGGTGCGGGACGAGCCGGAGTGCATCGCGGCCGTGGTCGCGATGGCGGGCGGGACCCCGGTGAGTGCGGCCCGGGTGGAGATGCGGCCGGGCACGCAGTTCGCGGGCCTCTGGGGAGGCGGCACGGACCCGCTGTGGCGGGGCCGGGGCATCTACCGGCTGCTGGTGGCGCACCGCGCCCGCCTGGCGGCGGAGCGGGGCATCCCCTACCTCCAGGTGGACGCGTCGCAGGACAGCCGCCCGATCCTGGAACGGCTGGGCTTCGAGGTGCTCGGGGTGACGGTGCCGTACATGTGGGCGGGCTGAAACGCACCGCGGGACCCGCGGGGGCCGCACCGCCCGGACCGGCCCGCCCGGACCGCCGGAGCCGGCTGGATATGGCCGCGCCGCCGGGACCGGACCGCTAAGGCCGTACCGCCGAAGCCGGACTCCCCGGGGCCGCACTGCCGGGACCGGACCACCGGGGACAGCACCACCGGGACCGGACCGCCGGGGCGGCGTCTGACCGCCGCACCGGAGCGGGCCCCCGGTACCGTCAGGCCGCCGGGGCTCCCGCTCCGGCTCCGGCCCGCCAGTAGCCGAGCCCGTTCACCCGCTGTCTCGGCAGGGCGAGGTCCTTGCGGAGGTACGACGTCAGCGCGCGCGTCGTCGCCGTGTCGCAGGCCAGCCACACGTACGCCGACGACGGGTCCCCGACCAGCTCCGGCAGCTCCGCCTTGACCCGGTCGACCAGCGCCGTGCCGTCCCGCGCCACCCGGCGCAGCTCGTGCCGGTCCGCGTCCAGCCGTACGGGCAGCTCCGCGTCCGAGTCGTGCTGCGTCTCGAACCAGATCGTCGCAGCGGTCCTCGGGAAGGCGTCCAGCAGGGAGTTGATCGCCGGGAGGGACGCCGCGTCGCCGATGACCAGCAGCCGTTCGGGCGCCGGCTCGGGGACGGTGAAGCCGGTGCCCTGCACGGTGGCGTCGACGGTGTCGCCGGGCTCGGCGGCGCGCGCCCAAGCGCTCGCGACCCCCTCGTGCAGGGCGAACTCCAGCGCGAAGGTGCCTGCCCGCGGGTCGGGGTCCACGAGGGTGTAGGCCCGCTGGTGCGGCCGGCCGGCGCCCTCGAACCAGACGCGGACCCACATCGTGGGGTGCGGGGACCCGCCCGCCGCCGCGAGCAGCCCGCCGTCGGTGAAGTGGATCCGCCGGTAGTGCTCCGTGACCTCTTCCGTCCGCGTCACCGTGAACGTGAAGTCCTTGCCCCGCATGAGCTTGAGGACCACGCCCAGCCCTTGCCGACCGCCATCTCCGACCCCTCCCCCGCGCGCCTGTGGTTAGGACACCCTAACTCAGCACGCCGGGGGAGGTCCGGGACCCGTCCCGCCCCCGCCCTTGCCGCCTTCTCCGAGCTCGTGGAGCTGGGGAAGCCCGTCACGAAGTCGGTCGACGTGAGCGGTGGGCTGCGCCTGCGCATCGAGGTGGAGAAGGGCTGCGACAACGGCACCGTCGTGATCGCCGCCCCGCAGCCGGCCCGCTGAGCGGTCCGTCCCGCGCGGACGGCCCCGCACCGGACTTCCGGTGCGGGGCCGCCGTACGCCTGTGCCCTCGGGCGGGACGCGGGGCTACTCGCCGACGCCCAGGCGCTCCAGGATGAGCTCCTTGACGCGCGCCGCGTCCGCCTGGCCGCGGGTGGTCTTCATGACCGCGCCGACCAGGGCGCCGACGGCGGCGACCTTGCCGCCGCGGATCTTGTCCGCGATGGCCGCGTTGCCCGCGATGGCCTCGTCCACGGCCGCGCCGAGCGCGCCCTCGTCCGAGACGACCTTCAGGCCGCGCTTCTCGACGACCTCGTCCGGGGTGCCCTCACCGGCGAGGACGCCCTCCAGGACCTGGCGGGCCAGCTTGTCGTTCAGCTCCCCGGCCGCAACCAGCGCCGCGACCCGGGCGACCTGCACCGGGGTGATCGGCAGCTCGTCGACGACGACGCCCTGCTCGTTGGCGTTGCGGGCGAGCTCGCCCATCCACCACTTGCGCGCGGCGGCCGAGTCGGCGCCCGCCTCGATCGTGGCGACGATCGAGTCCACCGCGCCCGCGTTGAGGATGGACTGCATGTCGTGCTCGGTGACGCCCCAGTCCTCGCGGAGCCGGTTGCGGCGCGTGCGCGGCATCTCGGGCAGAGCGGCGCGCAGCTCCTCGACCCAGGCGCGTGCCGGGGCCACGGGGACCAGGTCGGGCTCCGGGAAGTACCGGTAGTCCTCGGCGTTGTCCTTGATGCGGCCGGCCGTGGTGGAGCCGTCCTCCTCGTGGAAGTGCCGGGTCTCCTGCACGATCGAACCGCCCGAGGAGAGCACCGCGGCGTGGCGCTGGATCTCGTAGCGGGCCGCGCGCTCGACGGAGCGCAGCGAGTTGACGTTCTTGGTCTCGCTGCGGGTGCCGAACTCGGACTCGGGGGTCGGGCGCAGCGACAGGTTCACGTCGCAGCGCATCTGGCCCTTGTCCATGCGGGCCTCGGAGACGCCGAGCGCCTTGATGACCTCGCGCAGCTCGGCGACGTACGCCTTGGCGACCTCGGGGGCCCGCTCGCCGGCGCCCTCGATCGGCTTGGTGACGATCTCGATGAGGGGGATGCCGGCGCGGTTGTAGTCCAGCAGCGAGTGCGAGGCGCCGTGGATGCGGCCGGTGGCTCCGCCGACGTGCAGGGACTTGCCGGTGTCCTCCTCCATGTGGGCGCGCTCGATCTCCACGCGGAAGATCTCGCCGTCCTCCAGCTGCACGTCGAGGAAGCCGTTGAAGGCGATCGGCTCGTCGTACTGGGACGTCTGGAAGTTCTTCGGCATGTCCGGGTAGAAGTAGTTCTTCCGGGCGAAGCGGCACCACTCGGCGATCTCGCAGTTGAGCGCGAGACCGATCTTGACGGCGGACTCGATGCCGATCTCGTTGACGACCGGGAGGGCGCCGGGCAGGCCCAGGCAGACCGGGCAGGTCTGCGAGTTGGGCTCGGCGCCCAGCTCGGTCGAGCAGCCGCAGAACATCTTGGTCCTGGTGCCGAGCTCGACATGGACCTCCAGGCCCATGACGGGGTCGTACGAGGCGAGAGCGTCCTCGTACGACAGCAGTTCGGTGAAGGTTGTCACGGTGAAACTTTCCCTCTCAGCCCAGCAGGACGTCGTCGTCGCCGAGGCGCTTCAGCTCGCGGTACAGGATCGCGAGGCCGGTGACGATGGCGGCGGCGGACACGGCGGCGTCGACCAGCTTCAGCACGTCGTTGTCGGTGCGGGCCAACCTGACCTGCTTGATCACGCTGAGCGCGCCGAAGGCGGTGGTGCCGATCGACAGGTAGGTGCCGGTCTTGGACTTCTTGAAGCCCTTGGCCTTGGACAGTGCACTGGTGCTCACAGGGACGGTGCCTCCTCAAGCAGCGGGTGGCCCCAGCGTTCGATGAAGGCGGCCTCCACGGCCGCGCCGACCTTGTACAGCCGGTCGTCCTTCATCGCCGGGGCGATGATTTGCAGTCCGACCGGGAGTCCGTCCTCCGGCGCCAGGCCGCAGGGCAGCGACATGGCGGCGTTGCCGGCCAGGTTGGTCGGGATGGTGCACAGGTCCGCGAGGTACATGGCGAGGGGGTCGTCGGTGCGCTCGCCGATCGGGAAGGCCGTGGTCGGGGTCGTCGGGGAGACGATGACGTCGACCTGCTCGAAGGACTTCTCGAAGTCCTGGGTGATGAGGGTGCGGACCTTCTGGGCCGAGCCGTAGTACGCGTCGTAGTAGCCGGAGCTGAGCGCGTACGTGCCGAGGATGATGCGGCGCTTGACCTCGTCGCCGAAGCCGGCCTCGCGGGTCAGGGCGGTGACGTCCTCGGCGGACTTGGTGCCGTCGTCCCCGACGCGCAGGCCGTAGCGCATGGCGTCGAAGCGGGCCAGGTTGGAGGAGGCCTCCGACGGCGCGATCAGGTAGTACGCGGCCATGGCCAGGTCGAAGGACGGGCAGTCCAGCTCGACGATCTCGGCGCCGAGCTCCTTGAGGAGCTCCACCGACTCGTTGAAGCGCTGGACGACGCCTGCCTGGTAGCCCTCGCCGGCGAACTGCTTGACCACGCCGACGCGCATGCCGGCGACGGAGCCGTTGCGGGCCGCCTCGACGACCGGCGGGACCGGCGCGTCGACGGAAGTGGAGTCCATCGGGTCGTGGCCGGCGATGACCTCGTGGAGGAGGGCCGCGTCCAGGACCGTACGGGCGCAGGGGCCGCCCTGGTCGAGGGAGGAGGAGAAGGCCACCATGCCGTAGCGCGAGACGCCGCCGTACGTGGGCTTCACGCCGACGGTGGCCGTGACGGCGGCGGGCTGGCGGATGGAGCCGCCGGTGTCCGTGCCGATGGCCAGGGGCGCCTGGAAGGCTGCCAGCGCGGCCGCGGAGCCGCCGCCGGAGCCGCCGGGGATGCGGGTGAGGTCCCAGGGGTTGCCCGTGGGGCCGTAGGCGCTGTTCTCGGTGGAGGACCCCATGGCGAACTCGTCCATGTTGGTCTTGCCGAGGATGACGACGTCGGCTTCCTTCAGCCGGCGCGTCAGGGTCGCGTCGTACGGCGGGATCCAGCCTTCGAGGATCTTCGAGCCGACGGTGGTCGGGACCCCGACGGTGGTGAAGATGTCCTTGAGGGCGAGCGGGACGCCGGCCAGCGGGCCGAGCTTCCCTCCTGCCGCGCGCTTGGCGTCGACGGCGCGGGCCTGGGCGAGCGCGCCCTCGCGGTCGACGTGCAGGAAGGCGTGGACCTTCTCGTCGGTCGCGTCGATGCGGGCCAGGTGGGCCTCGGTGACCTCGACGGCCGTGAGCTCGCCGGAGGCGATCTTCTCGGCGGTCTGCGCGGCCGTGAGCTTGATGATGTCGGTCATGGCTGTTAGTCCTCCCCCAGGATCTGCGGCACCTTGAAACGCTGCTGCTCCTGGGCGGGAGCACCGGAGAGCGCCTGCTCGGGGGTGAGCGAAGGACGGACCTCGTCCGCGCGCATGACGTTCGTCAGGGGCAGCGGGTGGGAGGTCGGCGGGACGTCTTGGTCGGCGACCTCGGAAACGCGGGCGACCGCGCCGATGATGTCGTCGAGCTGTCCGGCGAAGTGCTCCAGCTCTTCGGCCTTGAGCTCCAGACGTGCCAGCCGAGCGAGGTGGGCGACCTCCTCGCGCGTGATGCCAGGCATGCAGCGATCCTCTGGGGGTGGTGAGTATGTGGTTGCGGGCCCAATCCTATGGGGCTGGGCCCCGGACGCGTGAAACCGGTTTCCGGCGGGCCGGTCCGGGCCCGCCCCGCGCGGCCCCCGGAGCCCGGCGCCGGAGCCCCCGGGAGGGCGGCGCGACGGCGGGCGGGGGCGCGGCGGATCGGGGGCGCGATGAGCCTGGGCGCGGGGGTGGCCTGGGCGCGATGAGCCTGGGGCGCGGGGGTGGGGCCTGGGCGCAGCGGTGGGCCGGGGGCGCGGGGTGGGCCGGCGCGGGTGGTGGCGTCAGACGGCTTCGGCCTCGGCGGCAGCGAGCTCGGCCGAGATGTCCGCCGGGCGGCGCCAGCCCCGTTCCCCGCGGGCCAGCAGCCAGGCCGTGGCCTCCTGCGGCGGCATCGCGGCCGCGACCAGCCAGCCCTGCACCGCGTCGCATCCCAGGTCCCGCAGCCGCTCCCAGGTCTCGTCGTCCTCCACGCCCTCGGCCACCACCAGCAGGCCCAGGGAGTGCGCCAGGTCCACCGTGCACCGCACGATCTCCGCGTCCTGCGCGTCGACCGCGAGCCGGCCGACGAACGACCGGTCGATCTTCAACTCGCTGACCGGCAGCCGCCGCAGGTGCACCAGGGAGGAGTAGCCCGTTCCGAAGTCGTCCAGCGACATCTTCACGCCGTGGCCGGTGAGCCCGGCCATGGTGTCCGCCGCCCGCTGGGGGTCCTCCAGCAGCACGTGCTCCGTGATCTCCAGTTGGAGGCCGCTCGCCGGGACCCCGTGCCGGGCCAGCCGTGCGGCCACCGCGCCGGCGAAGCCCGGGGTGTGGACGTCGCGCGGCGAGACGTTGACGGCGACGGGCACCTTCAGGCCCTGGGCCCGCCAGCGCGCCACCTGGGCGAGCGCGGTCTCCAGGACGTACTCCGTCAGGTGCGGCATCAGGCCGGAGGTCTCGGCGATCGCGATGAACTCGTCGGGGGACACCCGGCCGCGCTCCGGATGCACCCAGCGGACCAGTGCTTCCAACCCCGCCACCTGGCCGTCGAAGCGGACCTTGGGCTGGTAGTGGAGTTCCACTTCGCCCGCGTCGAGGGCTCTGCGCAGGTCCCCGAGGAGGCCGAGGCGGTCGGGTGTGTTGCTGTCCCGCTTGGACTCGTAGACCTCCACGCCCGTGCGGTCCCGCTTGGCCTGGTACATCGCCACGTCCGCGCGGCGCAGCAGCCCCTCGGCGTCCAGCGCGTGGTCGGGGAAGACGGCGAGGCCGGCGCTGGCCTCCAGGACGAGGGTGAGGCCGTCCAGGTCCAGGGGGGAGCTGAGCTCGGCCACCAGGTGGCGGGCGATCCGCTGGGCACTGGTGGTGGAGTCGGCGACGGGCAGCAGGACGGCGAACTCGTCGCCGCCGAGCCGCGCGGCCTCCGCGTCCTGCGGCAGCGCCTGGCGCAGCCGGTCGGCGATCTGGAGCAGCAGCCGGTCTCCGGCGAGGTGGCCCAGGGTGTCGTTGACCGCCCGGAAGCGGTCCAGGTCGATCAGGACGAGCGCGGTCCGGGTGCCCAGGCGTTCGGCCTCGTCCAGGGCGCTCCAGGTCCGCTCCAGCAGCCACTGCCGGTTCGGCAGCCCGGTGAGCGGGTCCCGCAGCTGCTCCTCGGCGCGCGCCCGGGCGATCCACAGGGTGGAGTCCAGCGCGATCAGCGGTACGGCGAACAGCGGCAGGAGCACCGGCTGGGCGACGGCGACGACGCAGATCAGGGGGGCGATGCCGAGCAGCGCGACCGCGACTAACGCCTGGCGGACCAGGGCCGTGCGGGCCGCGGTGGGCAGGCCGCCACCGCGCCGGGACAGGGCGAGCCAGAGCAGGGCCCGGGTGACGAGCAGGTAGGAGACGGCGACGAGGACGACCGCGGGGAGCGCCTCGAGGTCCCAGGTGTCGGGCCGCCACGGCGTCTCGACGGACGGCGCCTGGCCGAACGCGCCGAGCACCAGGGCTCCCGCGCCGATGCCGAGGATGTCCACGGAGCCGTGCAGCAGCCCCTGCCGCCAGCGGTGCCGGCGCGCGGCCCCGACCAGGGAGACCACGGCGAGGGAGACGAGGCCGGCGGGCAGCCATCCGTAGAGGATGAGGACGCCGAGGGTGAGGGCCGCGCCGGATCCGGTCCCGCCCCACCAGCGGTCGCGGCCGAGTGCGACGAGGTGGCCGACGATGATCCCCGTGAGCAGGGCGAGCGCCCAGCCCACCGCGCCGCCGGGGAAGAGCGCCTGACGGCCGGTCAGTGCGGAGACGACGCCGGCCGCGAGGAGCGCGGCGGACAGGCCCACGATGACGAAGGGCAGCGCGCCGCGCCGCTGTCCTGTCGTGCACGCACCGGTGTCCAGCGGTCGGGTCTCCGGTGTCCTGGCGCCCAGGACACCGAACCGGCCCGCCCGCATGGACGGGGGTTCCCCGCCGAATTCAGGTGACGGGTCGGCGCTTTCGGTGGGTTTCATGCCCGTCCCTCTCACAGCCGGCGATGCCGATGTCACGCGATGGCCCCGATGTCATGCCATCACGGCCGGAATCGCGTCCCGCTGCCGTGCACGACAGGCGCACCCCTCAACAGTAGGACGCGGGAGCCTTCCAGGGGCAGCGGTCGGCGGTGGTTGCCCGAATGCGACCCAGCCATCCTCATCAGTACGGTATCCGCCGAACGGGTGAGTTCGGACCAGGACCCCCGGTCGTCCATCCGATGATCCGACAGGTCACCGCCCTGCGAACAGCCCTGTACCGGCCGTTTGCCACCGCCCGCCGCGCCTGGCGTGCGCCCGCCCGTACGGACGCACGCCACGCATCCGTTCGCCCGCGCCGCTGCCCCGGAAGGGTTCCCTTCCGGGCCCTACTCCGCTCCGGTGTCCCCGTCCGGCGTGAGCGCCGCCTCCCGGGCCGCGTCGGGCCCCTGCTCCAGCAGGACGGCGAAGCCCGCGTCGTCGAGGATGGAGAGCTTCAGCTGCACGGCTTTGTCGTACTTGGAGCCCGGGTTGTCGCCGACCACGACGAACGAGGTCTTCTTCGACACCGAGCCGGTGACCTTGGCGCCCCGGCTCTGCAGGGCGTCCTTGGCCCCGTCCCGGGTGTGGCTCTGCAGGGTGCCCGTGACGACGACGGTGAGCCCCTCCAGCGGTCGGGGCCCCTGCTCCTCGTCGGAGCCCTCCTCCTCCATCCGGACGCCGGCCGCACGCCACTTGCGCAGGATCTCCTGGTGCCATTCGACGGCGAACCACTCCTTGAGCGAGGCCGCGATGATCGCGCCCACCCCCTCGGTCGCCGTCAGTTCCTCCTCGGTGGCCTGCTCGATGCGCTCGACCGAACGGAACTCGCGGGCGAGCGCCTCGGCGGCCACCGGGCCGACGTGCCGGATCGACAGGCCGTTGATGAAGCGCGCCAGCGGCCGGTCCTTGGCCGCCGCGATGTTCTCCAGCATCGCCAGGGCGTTCTTCTTCGGCTCGCCCTTCTGGTTGGCGAAGACCGTGACGACCTTCTCCTCGCCGGTCTTGGGGTCCCGCTTGGGCAGTCCGCTGTCCTGGTCCAGGACGTACGCCTTGATGGGGAGCAGCTGTTCGATGGTCAGGCCGAAGAGGTCGCCCTCGTCCAGCAGCGGGGGCCGGGCCGGCTCCAGCGGTCCGGTCAGCGCGGCCGCCGCCACCATGCCGAAGTTCTCGATGTCCAGGCTCTGCCGGCCGGCGAGGTAGAACAGCCGCTCGCGCAACTGGGCGGGGCAGGTCTGGGCGTTGGGGCACCGGACGTCGATGTCCCCCTCCTTCATCGGCCGCAGCTCCGTCCCGCACTCGGGGCACTCGGCCGGCATCACGAACTCCCGCTCGCCGCCGTCCCGCAGGTCGACCACGGGGCCGAGGATCTCGGGGATGACGTCGCCCGCCTTGCGCAGCACCACGGTGTCCCCGATCAGGACGCCCTTGGCCTTGACGACCTGCTGGTTGTGCAGGGTCGCGAACTCGACCTCGGAGCCCGCCACCGTCACCGGCTCCACCTGCGCGTACGGGGTCACCCGCCCGGTGCGGCCGACGCCGACCTTGATGTCGATCAGCTTGGTGTTGACCTCTTCGGGGGCGTACTTCCAGGCGATGGCCCAGCGCGGGGCACGCGCGGTGGAGCCGAGCCGGCCCTGGAGGGACACCTCGTCGAGCTTGACGACGACGCCGTCGATCTCGTGCTCCACCGAGTGCCGGTTCTCGCCGAAGTACGCGATGAACTCCCGGACTTCGGCGAGCGAGGAGACCACCTTGTTGTGCCCGCCGGTGGGCAGGCCCCACTCGCGGAGCAGCTCGTACGCCTGCGACTGGCGCTGGATCTCGAAGCCCTCGCGCGCGCCGATGCCGTGCACGACCATGTGCAGCGGCCGGCTCGCGGTGACCTTCGGGTCCTTCTGGCGCAGCGACCCGGCCGCCGCGTTGCGCGGGTTGGCGAAGGGCTTGCCCTCCGTCTCGACGAGCCGGGCGTTGAGCTCCTCGAACTTCTCCATCGGGAAGAACACCTCGCCGCGGATCTCGACGAGCGCCGGGATCCGGTCGCCCTTGAGGCGGTCAGGGATCTCGGCGATGGTGCGGACGTTGGGCGTGATGTCCTCGCCGGTGCGGCCGTCGCCGCGGGTGGCGGCGCGGGTGAGGCGGCCGTTCTCGTAGGTGAGGTTGACGGCGAGGCCGTCCACCTTCAGCTCGCACAGGTAGTGGTAGTCGGAGGTGTTGACGTCCCGGGCCACCCGCTCGGCCCAGGCGGCCAGTTCCTCGTCGTCGAAGGCGTTGTCGAGGGAGAGCATCCGCTCCCGGTGCTCGACGGAGGCGAAGTCCGTCTCGTACGCCCCGGCCACCTTCTGGGTGGGCGAGTCGGGCGTGCGCAGCTCCGGATACTGCTCCTCCAGTGCCTCCAGCGAGCGCAGCAGCGTGTCGAACTCGGCGTCGCTGACGACCGGCTGGTCGTTCACGTAGTACCGGAAGCGGTGCTCCTCGATCTGCTCGGCCAGCAGGGCGTGCTGCTCACGCACCGCCGCCGGTACTGCCGTGTCCTGCTGTTCGGCTGCCATGCCGTGTCCTCCCGTGGCCCGTCCCGATCGTCACTCAGGGTTGTCGGCGAGCGACCTCGCCGCCCTGACGCAATGCGCCTGCACCGCGCGGGCGTAGGCGGGCGAAGCGCCCGCCAGACCGCACGAGGGAGTGACCACGACGGACTCCGCCAGAGTCCCCGGGGCCAGCCCCAACCTGCGCCAAAGCTTCCTGACACCCATGACGCTACCGCCCGGGTCGGACAACGGGCCGTCGGTGCCGGGCACCACTCCGGCGAAGAGTTTCGTGCCGCTCTCGACGGCCTCGCCGATGGCGTCCTCCTCGCGCTCGGTGAGCAGGGAGAAATCGAACGACACGCCCGTCGCACCGGCTCGCCGCAGCAGGGCGAAGGGGACCTCGGGCGCGCAGGAGTGCACGGTCACGTCCGCGTCGTGGACGGAGAAGAGGTCGCGCAGGGTGCCCTCGACGACCTGCCGGTCGACGGCGCGGTAGGTGCGGTAGCCGCTCGCCGACCGCACGCGGCCGAGCAGGACGGCGGTCAGGGAGGGCTCGTCGATCTGCAGCACGATCTCGGCGCCGGGGATGCGCCTGCGCACGTCGGCCAGGTGCTCCCGCAGTCCCTCGGCGAGCGAGCCGGCCAGGTCCCGGCAGGCGCCCGCGTCCTGGAGCACGGCCTCGCCGCCGTGCAGTTCCAGGGCGGCGGCCAGCGTCCACGGTCCTACGGCCTGGACCTTGAGCTTCCCGGTGTACCCCTGGGTGAACTCCTCCAGGGCGTCCAGGTCCTCGCCGAGCCAGGACCGGGCCCGGCGGGTGTCCCGGCCGGGGCGGTCGCTGATGCGCCAGCCGCTCGGCTCGACGTGCGCGTACAGGTCGACCAGCAGTCCGAGGGACCGGCCGACCATGTCCGCGCCGGGCCCGCGGGCGGGCAGCTCGGCGAGGTACGGGAAGTCCTCGAAGGAGCCCGTCACGGTCTTGGCGGCCTCGCGGGCGTCGCCGCCGGGCAGCGAGCCGACTCCGGTGGCGCCCGCGCTCATCGGCCGGGCCTGACGGTCAGGTCGTTGACCTCGGCGTCGCGGGGCAGGTCGATGGCCATGACGATGGTCGTCGCCACCGACTCGGGGTCGATCCAGGCGGCCGGGTCGTACTCCCTGCCCTCCTGGGAGTGCACCTTGGCCTGCATGGGGGTGGCGGTGCGCCCGGGGTACACGGAGGTGACGCGGACGCCGTTCGGCTTCTCCTCGGCGCGCAGCGAGTCGGCGAGGGCCTTCAGCCCGTGCTTGGAGGCGGCGTACGCGCTCCAGTCCGCGTGCGCGTGGAGCCCGGCGCCGGAGTTCACGAAGACGATGTCGGCGTGCGAGGCCCGCAGGGTGGGCAGCAGCAGCCGGGTGACCTCGGCGGGGGCGACCAGGTTCACGTTGAGCTGCTGGTGCCAGGTCTTGGGGCGCAGGTCGCCGACGGGGCCGAGGTCGACGATCCCGGCGATGTGCAGCAGGGAGTCGATGCGCTCGGGGACGGCCTGCTTGGAGAAGGCCCACGAGAGCCGGTCGGGGTCCGCGAGGTCGCCGACGAGGGCGGTGGCGCCCGGGTAGCGGTCGGTGAGCCGGCGGGCGCGGCCCGCGTCCCGGGCGAGCAGGACGATGTCGTCGCCGCGGGCGTGCAGGCGGGCGGCGACGGCGGCGCCGATGCCGGATCCGGCACCGGTGATCAGGTGAGTAGCCATACCGCCCATGCTCGCACTCCTGGGGCTGCCGTTGCCCCGGAGGTCAGAGTCCCGCGGCCGCCGCGTAGGCGCGCTCGATCGCGGCTCGGGCGGCGGGGGCCTGCCGGGCGGTGAGGCCCGCGACCTGGCTGAGCCCGGCCAGGGCGGTGACCCCGGCCGGATCGCCGCTCCTCGGTCCGGTCCAGTACCGCAGGGCCTCGTCCCGTACCTCGGCCAGCGCGGCCGCCCGGTCCGGCACGGGCGGATCGAAGCGGCCGCCCGAGGCCCGGGTCTGCTCCCACCAGCGGTCCTCCCAGAACTCCACCGTCCAGCCCTCCCAGGCCGCGGCCGGGGTACGCACGTACTCGAGCGTGCCGCTGAGCCACCAGCCGACCCGCCGGTGCTTCGGATCGATGTGGATCCCGCCCTGCGCGTGCGTCCGGTACGCGTCGTGCCGGGGGGCGCCGTCCAGCCGACCGAGCAGGCCGGAGCCCTCGGCGAAGGCGAGGTCGACGATGCCGGTGAGTACGTGACAGCGGTCCGCGCCGATGGTGACGACCATCGCCGGCGGGTCCGCCCGGGTCAGGGTCCGGTCGTCCGGGCCGATGGCGGAGCCCACGAAGGAAGAGACCGGGTGGCCGTGGTCTTCCACCGGCTCACCGAGGTACCTCCGCAGGTCGGCCTGGCCGTCGCTGACCCAGCGCACGTCCCAGCCGGGCCAGGCGTGACCCAGCATGGCGAAGAAGGCGGCGCGGGTGCGCGACGAGGCGGCCGGGCCCTCGACCGCGAAGAACAGCAGGGCCTTGCGGTCGGGGTCGGCCAGGACGCCCGACTGCACGTAGTCGTCCGCACCCCAGTCCACGGGCGCATAAGTCCCGGCGTCCAGCAACGGCAGGAGGACGTCGGGGCCGGCCAGCAGGTCGAGGTCCAGGCCGATGGCGCCCCACTCGTCGGCGTAGCCGGTGTAGCCGTCGGGGCCGCCGAGGACGTACGTGGCGTAGTCGCTCATGTCACAGACCCGCGGCCGCGCGGAGGTCGGCGGCCGTCTTCGCGGCGTCGTAGTCGGGGGCGACACCCTCGACCAGGACGGCCTCGCCCGCGATGTGGCCGGTGCGCAGCGGGAGGATCTCCTGGTAGGCGGCCGAGGCGTACCAGGCGCGGGCCCTGTCGATGTCCGGGAAGCCGATCACCACGACCGTGCCGGGGAAGGGGCCTTCCAGGACCTCGACCTCCTTGCCGTGGACGAGGAAGCGGCCGCCGAAGGGGTCCATGGTGGCCTGGATCTCCTCGATGTAGCGCAGGACGTCCTCGTTCATCGTCCCGGGGCGCAGGTGGGCGATGGCGTACGCGGTCATGGTCGTCTCCCCGGTCGGTCGGCCCGGGTGTTCCGGGCCGTCGGGAAGATCCTGCCGAACGGCCGCCTGCGGGTCGATTACCCCGGAGGTCATGCCAGGGCCGGGCTGCCCGGCTGGAAGGTGCGGCGGTAGCCGATCGGCGAGACGCCGAGGGCGCTGCGCATGTGCTGGCGCAGCGAGTTGGCGGAGCCGAAGCCGGAGCGGTGCGCGACCAGGTCGACGGGCAGGTCGCTGGACTCCAGCAGGTGCCGGGCCACCTCCAGGCGCTGCGCGGTGAGCCACTGCACGGGGGTCATCCCGACCTCGTCGCGGAAGCGCCGGGTGAAGGTGCGCAGGCTCATCCGCGCGTGGGCGGCGAGCTCGGCCAGGCTGATCGGCTCGGCGAGGCGTTCCAGGGCCCACGCCCGGGTGGCGGTGGTGGCGGCTACGGTGGGCTCCGGGACCGGCCGGTCGATGTACTGGGCCTGCCCGCCGTCGCGCCACGGCGGTACGACGCACAGCCGCGCGGCGCGGTTGGCGACGGCCGTGCCGTAGTCCCGGCGGATCAGGTAGAGGCACAGGTCGATGCCCGCGGCCACCCCGGCGGAGGTCAGGATGTCGCCGTCGTCGACGAACAGGACCTCCTCGTCGAGCCGGACGCGGGGGAAGGCCCGCCGGAACTCCGGGGCGTGCACCCAGTGGGTGGTCGCGGCCCGGCCGTCGAGCAGGCCGGCGGCGGCGAGCACCTCGGAGCCGGTGCAGATGGACACGATCCGGGTGCCGGGGCGGATGCCGGCGAGGGCCGCGGCCAGGGCCTGCGGCAGGGGCTCCCCGCGCAGGAGCGCGGGCAGGGCGTGGGCCGGCGGGACGATCACGGTGTCGGCCGCGGCGAGCGCCTCGGGGCCGGCGGCGACCCCGATGGTGAAGCCCGCGTCGCTGGCCACGGGCAGGCCGTCCGCGGTGCAGACCGTGACCTCGTACAAGGGGCTGCCGTCCTGCGCGCGGGCGTTGCCGAACACCCGGGACGGCATTCCGAGCTCGAACGGGGCGACGCCTTCGAGGGCGAGTACGGCTACACGGTGCATGGCCAGATCCTGTCACATGGTGGCCGTCTGGCCATCCCCACGCGCGGGCGGACGGCACCAAGCTGGTGCGGTCGGCCGGGAGAACCGGTCCGGAGCACAGCCGAGCACTACGAAGGAGACACTCATGCGTGCGGTCGTCGTCAGTCAGTGGGGTGGACCCGAGGTCCTCAGCGAGGTCGAGGCCGAGCGGCCCGAGCCGGGGCTGAACGAGATCCTGGTACGGGTCCACGCGGCCGGCGTGAACCCGGCCGACTGGAAGACCCGGGCCAGCGGCGCCCTCATCGGCTGGGGCGAGGTCCCGATGGTCGGCTGGGACGTCTCGGGCACCGTCGAGGCGGTCGGCCCGGGGGTGACCCTCTACCGGGCGGGCGACGAGGTGTACGGGATGCCCCGCTTCCCGCAGCAGGCCGGCGCGTACGCCGAGTACGTGACCGCTCCCGCCCGGCACTTCGCCCGCAAGCCCGCCTCGCTGGACCACGTGCAGGCGGCCGCGCTGCCGCTGGCCGCGCTGACCGCCTGGCAGGCGCTGGTGGACACCGCCGGGGTCACGGCCGGGCAGCGGGTGCTGGTGCACGCGGCGGCCGGCGGCGTCGGCCACCTGGCCGTGCAGATCGCCAAGGCCCGCGGCGCGTACGTGATCGGCACCGCGAGCGCCGGCAAGCACGCGCTGCTGCGCGAGCTGGGCGCGGACGAGCTGATCGACTACCGCACCACGGACTTCGAGGACGCCGTCGCCGAGGTGGACGTCGTGATCGACGCGGTCGGCGGGGACCACGGGCGGCGCTCGCTGAAGGTGCTGAAGCCGGGCGGCCACCTGGTGACCCTGCCGGGCCCGGACGGCGTCCCGGACGGCGCCGAGGGCGTGCACGCCGTGTGGCTCCTGGTCGAGCCGGACCTCAAGGGCCTCCAGGAGATCGCCGCCCTGGCCGATCAGGGCCTGCTGAAGCCGCTGGTCGACACGGTGCTCCCGCTGGAGCGGGCCGCGGAGGCCCACGAGATCGGCGAGCGGGGCCGGACCACCGGCAAGATCGTCCTGACGGTGGCCTGACCCGGCCGGAGCTACACGGACGCGGCGGTGGCGCGCGTCGTCGTCGCGATGGTGGCGGAGCCGACGACGCGGGTGCCGTCGTAGAGCACGATCGCCTGGCCGGGGGCCACGCCGCGGACCGGCTCGGTGAAGGAGACGCGCAGCTCGCCGTCCACGAGCTCGGCGAACACCTCGCTCTCGCCGCCGTGGGCGCGCAGTTGCGCGGTGTACGTGCCCGGGGCGGCGGCCGTGGAGCCGCACCAGCGGGGGCGGATGGCGGTGAGGGCGCTGACGTCGAGGGCCTCGACGGGCCCGACGGTGACGGTGTTGTCCACCGGCGAGATGTCGAGGACGTAGCGCGGCTTTCCGTCGGCGGCGGGGTGCCCGATGCGCAGGCCCTTGCGCTGGCCGATGGTGAAGCCGAAGGCGCCCTCGTGGGTGCCCACCTTCTCGCCGGTCTCGTCGACGATGTCGCCTTCGGCCTTGCCGAGGCGGTTCGCGAGGAAGCCCTGGGTGTCGCCGTCGGCGATGAAGCAGATGTCGTGGCTGTCGGGCTTCTTCGCGACGGCCAGGCCGCGCTCCTCGGCCTCGGCCCGGATCTCCTCCTTGGTGGTGAGGGTGTCACCGAGCGGGAAGAGGGCGTGCGCGAGCTGCCGCTCGTCGAGGACGCCGAGGACGTACGACTGGTCCTTGGCCATGTCGCTGGCGCGGTGCAGCTCCCGGGAGCCGTCCTCGTTCAGCACGACGGTGGCGTAGTGGCCGGTGCAGACCGCGTCGAAGCCGAGGGCCAGGGCCTTGTCGAGCAGCGCGGCGAACTTGATCTTCTCGTTGCAGCGCAGGCAGGGGTTGGGGGTGCGGCCGGCCTCGTACTCGGCGACGAAGTCGTCGACCACGTCCTCGCGGAAGCGCTCGGCGAGGTCCCACACGTAGAAGGGGATGCCGATGACGTCGGCGGCGCGGCGGGCGTCGCGGGAGTCCTCGATGGTGCAGCACCCGCGGGCGCCGGTCCGGAAGGACTGCGGGTTCGCGGAGAGCGCGAGGTGGACGCCGGTCACCTCGTGCCCGGCTTCGACCGCGCGGGCGGCGGCGACGGCGGAGTCCACGCCTCCGGACATGGCGGCCAGGACGCGGAGGGGGCGGGCGGTGCGCGGCAGGTTCTCAGTCATAGCACCGTCCAGGGTACGGGGAACCGCGAGGGGCCACGGCGCGTTGTCGGGGTCAGGGGGTGGATCACATGGTGGGCGAGGGTGCGGAGGGCGGGAAGGCCGCGGCGAGGCCGGGCCGGAGCCGCAGGGCGGTGCTGCTCGGCGGGCTCGGGGTCGTCGCCGCGGCGGCGGTCGTGGGCCGGGACGAGCTGAGCCGTGCCTGGTGGCTGCTGCCGGGGGTGTCCAAGCCGCGCAAGGAGGGCGAGCTCGACCACGCCGGGGCGGGCTGGACGGCGGCGTCCCCGGCGAACTGGCGGCTGGCGGACCGGCCGGACGACTACCGCGTGGACCGCATCGTCGTCCATGTCACACAGGGCGGGTTCGCGTCGTCGGTGGACGCGTTCCGGAACCCGTGGCACAAGGCGTCGGCGCACTACATAGTCCGCCAGGACGGGCACGTCGAGCAGATGGTGCGCGAGCTGGACGTCGCCTTCCACGCGGGCAACCGCTCGATGAACGAGCGCAGCGTCGGCATCGAGCACGTGGGCTTCGTGGACCGCCCGCAGGACTTCACGGACGCGATGTACGCGGCTTCGGCGGTGCTCGCGGCCGACGTCTGCCGCCGGTACGGCATACCGGCGGACCGCGAGCACATCCTCGGGCACTCCGAGGTCCCGGGCGCCGACCACACGGACCCTGGGCGGCACTGGGACTGGGACCGCTACGTCCGGATGGTCGGCGAGGCGCTGCGGGCCCCCGCGGCGCCCGGTGGTGCGGCCGGCTAGTGCGGTGACCGGGGCGCGGAGGTACCGGGCCGTCCCGTTCGGCCCGGCGCGATCCGATCGGGACGGACTAGCTGAGGCCTGCCGTACGGGCCCGGTCGACCGCCGGGCCGATGGCCGCGGCCAGCGCGGCCACGTCCGCCTTCGTGGAGGTGTGGCCCAGGGAGAAGCGCAGGGTGCCGCGGGCCAGTTGCGGGTCGGTCCCGGTGGCGAGCAGGACGTGGCTGGGCTGGGCCACCCCGGCGGTGCAGGCGGAGCCGGTGGAGCACTCGATGCCCTGGGCGTCGAGCAGGAGCAGCAGGGAGTCGCCCTCGCAGCCCGGGAAGGCGAAGTGCGCGTTGGCGGGGAGCCGGTCCTGCGGGTCGCCGCCGAGGACGGCGTCGGGGACGGCCGCCAGGACGGCCGCGACCAGCTCGTCGCGCAGGGCGCCGACCTCGGCGGCGAACCGCTCGCGCCGCTCGGCGGCGAGGACCCCGGCCACCGCGAAGGCGGCGATCGCCGGTACGTCGAGGGTGCCGGAGCGGACGTGCCGCTCCTGGCCGCCGCCGTGCAGGACGGGGACCGGGCTCTGGTCCCGGCCGAGCAGCAGGGCGCCGATGCCGTAGGGGCCGCCGATCTTGTGGCCGCTGACGGTCATCGCGGCGAGGCCGCTGTCGCCGAAGCCGACGTCGAGCTGCCCGAAGGCCTGGACGGCGTCGGAGTGCAGCGGGATGCCGTGCTCGCCCGCGACGGCGGCCAGCTCCCGGACCGGCATGACGGTGCCGATCTCGTTGTTGGCCCACATGACGGTGGCCAGGGCCACGTCGTCCGGGCTGCGTTCGACGGCCTCGCGGAAGGCCTCCGGGTGCACGCGGCCGTAGCGGTCCACCGGCAGGTACTCGACGCGCGCGCCCTCGTGCTCGGCGAGCCAGTGGACGGCGTCGAGGACCGCGTGGTGCTCGACGGGGCTGGCCAGGATGCGGGTGCGGTCCGGGGCGGCGTCGCGGCGGGCCCAGTACAGGCCCTTGACGGCGAGGTTGTCGGCCTCCGTCCCGCCGGCGGTGAAGACCACCTCGCTCGGGCGGGCCCCGATCGCCTCGGCGAGGGCCTCGCGGGCCTCCTCGACGGTGCGGCGGGCCCGGCGGCCGGCGGCGTGGAGGGAGGAGGCGTTCCCCGTGGCGGCGAACTGCGCGGTCATCGCCGCGGCGGCCTCCGGCAGCATCGGGGTGGTGGCGGCGTGGTCGAGGTAGGCCATGATCCCCCGATTCTACGAGTCCGCCGGGCGCCGTCACTCCGGCGGTGCTCCCCCGGCGCCCGGACCGCGCGTCCGGACCGCGCGCGCGGCCGCCCCGGACCCGCCCCGGGCGCGGGGCGGATCCGGCGGCACGGGCGGATCAGGCCTGGCGGGGCGCCCGGGCCAGCTGGCGGGACTGGGCCACGAGGCGGTCCGCCGAGTCCCACACCTCGGCGTCCTCCTCCAGGAAGCCGCCGGCCAGATTGCGCGTGGTGATCGCGACCCGCAGCGGGCCCGGGGCCGGGCGGCGGCGGACGTGGGTGGTCAGCTCCACCGTGGGGGTCCAGCCGATCAGGCCGAGGTCGAAGGAGGTGGGCGGCAGCGCGTCCACCGCCAGCAGCATCGACAGCGGGTCGGCGTCGCGGCCGTCGGCCAGCTCGAACCAGGCCCGCATCTCGCCCTTGCCGGAGGGGCGGCCGACCGCCCAGCCCGCCGTCGCCGGGTCCAGCCGCAGCCGGAGCCGGTCCACGATCGCCGAGCTGCCGGGGATGGGGGCGGGCCCGGCCTCGGGGCCGAGGCAGTCCTCGTACGCGGGCATGGCCGGCGGCAGGGCCGTGGTGCGTACGTCGTCGGTCAGGGAGGCCAGCTCGCCGTATGAGGCGAGGACGCGCAGGCGCTCGACCTCGGCGCCGCTCTCGTCGTACTGGAACAGCGAGGCCTGGCCGGTGGAGAGGGTGCGGCCGATGCGGACCACCTGGGTGCGGATCACGGCGGGCCCGGGCACGGAGGAGGTCAGGTAGTGCGCCGAGACCGTGAACGGGTCCGGGTGCGGCAGGGCCGCCGACAGGGCCCTGCCGACCAGGGCGAGCAGGTAGCCGCCGTTGACGGCGGTGATGATCGTCCAGCCGGCCGAGAGCTCCGCGTCGTACACCCCGGGCTCGCCCGCGCGGGCGGTGATGGTGGTGTCGCGGTCGAACTCGCTGTCGCCGATGGATGCCTGGGCAGCTGCGTGTGACATGAAAACGACGGTACACCGACGATCTACTAAGCGGTAGCTTAATTTTTTCCCCGGCTCCTCCGGGCCCGGCCTACGGCTCCTCGGGCACCGAGGAGCGCCGGTTCCAGGCCAGCGGAGCGCGCAGGTGGTACTTGATGGCCAAGAGGCGCAGCAGGAAGGTGGTGACGATCGCCAGCGCCGTGGTGAAGGCGTTCAGGGCGTCCAGGGCGATGAAGACGGCGACCATCGAGGCGCCGACCATGGCCGGCACGGCGTACATCTCGCGGTCGCGCAGCAGCGAGGGCACCTCGTTGACCAGTACGTCGCGCAGGACGCCCCCGCCGACCGCCGTGGCCAGCCCGAGCGAGGCCGAGGCGGTGAGGCCGAGGCCGTACTCGTACGCCTTGGTCGTGCCCGTCACGCAGAAGAGCCCGAGGCCGGCCGCGTCGAAGACGTTGATGGCGCGGTTGATCCGCTGGACCTCGGGGTGCAGGAAGAAGACGATCGCGGCGGCGATCAGCGGTGTGATGAAGAAGCTGAGCTCGCCGAAGGCGGCGGGCGGGACGGCGCCGATCACGAGGTCGCGGAAGAGTCCGCCGCCGAGGGCGGTCACCAGGGCGAGGACCGCGATGCCGAAGACGTCGAAGTTCTTGCGTACGGCGAGGAGCGCCCCGGCGGTGGCGAAGACGAAGATGCCCGCGAGGTCCAGCGCATGCTGGACCCCGGGCGGGAAGAGATCGTGGAGCACCGGGCCATTGTCACCTGCGGGGACGGCCGCGAACACCGGACGGCTCCCGCCGGGGGTGCCGGGTGGTGGGCGGCGCGGTGCCGGCGGCCCGTGCGGCTCCAGGACTCGGGGCTCCGCCCCGGACCCCGCGCCTCACACGCCGGCGGGGCTGAATCTGCCGGACGGCTCCCGCCGGGGCTGCCCCACCCCCCCGGGCCGGAGATGGCCCGCCCACCCCGGCCCCGCCGCGGGGCCCGGGTGGGCGGGTCTGCGGCGGGGCTCGGTGCGCTACTCGACGACCGTGACCGTGGCCACCGCGTCGGCCGCGCCCGGCAGCGGCCGGTCGCCCGGCGCCTGGTCGGGGGCGTTCTCCGGGTGGTGGCAGGCCACTTGGTGGCCCGTCTTCAGCGCCAGCAGCGGCGGTTCCTGCGTGGTGCAGATCTGCGTCGCCTTCCAGCACCGCGTGTGGAAGCGGCAGCCGCTCGGCGGCGAGATCGGCGACGGCACGTCGCCCTTGAGCAGGATGCGGCCGCTCTTGGCCCCGCGCCGCCGCGGGTCCGGCACCGGCACGGCCGACATGAGCGCCGTCGTGTAGGGGTGCATGGGCGCCCGGTACAGCGAGGCGTTGTCGGCCAGCTCGACGATCTTGCCGAGGTACATGACCGCGATGCGGTCCGAGACGTGCCGGATGACCGACAGGTCGTGCGCGATGATCACGTACGTGAGGCCGAGCTCGTCCTGGAGGTCGTCCAGCAGGTTCACCACCTGGGCCTGGATCGACACGTCCAGGGCGGAGACGGGCTCGTCCGCGACCACGAGCTTCGGCTTGAGGGCCAAGGCCCGCGCGATGCCGATGCGCTGGCGCTGGCCGCCCGAGAACTCGTGCGGATAGCGGTTGTAGTGCTCGGGGTTGAGGCCCACCAGCGACAGCAGCCGCTGCACCTCCGCCTTGAGCCCGCCCTCGGGCTGTACGCCCTGCAGCTTGAACGGCGCGCTGACGATCGTGCCCACGGTGTGGCGGGGGTTCAGCGACCCGTACGGGTCCTGGAAGATCATCTGGATGTCGCGGCGCATCGGGCGCATCGCGGCGACGCCGAGGTGGGTGATGTCCGTGCCCTCGAACTCGACGCTGCCGCCGGTCGGCTCCAGCAGCCGCGTGATCAGCCGGCCCATGGTCGACTTGCCGCAGCCGGACTCGCCCACGATGCCGAGGGTCTCACCGCGCCGGACGTCGAAGTCGATGCCGTCGACGGCCTTGACCGCTCCGGCCCGGCGCCGCAGCAGCCCCTTCGTGAAAGGAAAGTGCTTGGTCAGGCCGGCGACCCTGAGCAGCACGTCGGGAGAGTCCGTGGCCTGCTGCGGGATGGTGGCCGTGGCCGTCTTCTTCGTGTCGGGGGTCTCGGTCACAGCTTCGGCGCAATCTCTTCGGTCCAGATCCGGTTCCGCTCGTCCTGCGACATGTGGCAGGCGGACCAGTGGCGGGAGTCGTCCTGCGTCAGCTCGGGCCGGACCGTGCGCGTCACGTTGCCCTTGGGGACGTCGGCGTACGGGCAGCGCGGGTTGAAGGCACAGCCGCCGGGGATGTTGATGAGGCTGGGCGGCGAGCCCTTGACCGGGATGAGGCGCTCGGTCTGCTCGCGGTCGATGCGGGGCATCGAGCCCAGCAGGCCCCAGGTGTAGGGGTGTCGGGGCTCGTAGAAGACCTTCTCGGCGGTGCCGCGCTCGACGCACCGGCCGCCGTACATCACGAGGAGTTCGTCGGCCATCTCGGCGACCACGCCCAGGTCGTGCGTGATCATGATGACCGCGGAGCCGAACTCCTTCTGCAGGTCCCGGATGAGGTCGAGGATCTGGGCCTGGACGGTGACGTCCAGGGCGGTCGTCGGCTCGTCCGCGATGAGCAGTTCGGGGTTGTTGACCAGCGCCATCGCGATCATCGCGCGCTGGCGCATGCCGCCGGAGAACTCGTGCGGGTAGCTGTCGACCCGCTTGTGCGGCTCGGGGATCCCGACCCGGTCCAGGAGCTCGACGGCGCGCGTGCGGGCGACCTTCTTGTCGACCTTGTTGTGGACCCGGTAGGCCTCGGCGATCTGCTTGCCGATGGTGAAGTACGGGTGCATCGCGGACAGCGGGTCCTGGAAGATCATCGCGATCTCCCGGCCGCGCAGCTTGCGCACCCCGTCCTCGGGGGCGGAGAGCAGCTCCATGCCGTTCAGCCAGATCTCGCCGGAGATGCGGGCCCGCTGGCGGCCGTACTGGCCGACCCGGTGCAGGCCCATGATGCCGAGCGAGGTGACCGACTTGCCCGATCCGGACTCGCCCACGATGCCGAGGGTCTTGCCCTTCTCCAGCGTGAAGGACAGTCCGTCGACCGACTTGACCAGGCCGTCCTCGGTCGGGAAGTGCACCTTGAGGTCGCGGACCTCCAGGAAGGCGGTGGACGGCACGGCCGTGTCGACGGGCTGGTTGAGGGCTCCGGCCCGGGTCAGATCGGTCATGACAGCCTCACTCGGGGGTCGATCACCGCGTACATGAGGTCAACGATGAGGTTCGCCGCGACGACGAAGAAGGCGGAGATCAGGGTGATGCCCAGGATGACCGGCAGGTCGTGCTCGCTGATCGCGCGGACCGCGCTGTAGCCGAGGCCGTGCAGCGAGAACGTGTACTCGGTGAGCACCGCGCCGCCCATCAGGGCGCCGAGGTCCAGGCCGAGGACGGTGAGGATGGGCGTCATCGTCGAGCGCATCGCGTGCTTGCCGATGACGACCGGTTCCGTCAGCCCCTTCGCGCGGGCGGTGCGGATGTAGTCCTCGTTGAGGACTTCGAGCATGGTGGCGCGGGTGAGCCGCGCGTACATCGCCGCGTAGAGGAAGGCGAGCGAGACCCACGGCAGGACCATGCCGTTGAACCACTTGACCGGATCGTCGGCGAAGCCCGCCTCGGGGCGCCCGAACCAGCCGAGCTGGTCGGAGAAGAGGGCGATGGCGAGCATGCCCGTGAAGTAGATCGGCAGGGAGACGCCGGCGAGGGCGATGCCCATGGCCGAGCGGTCCAGGACCGTACCGCGCTTGAGGGCGGAGATGACGCCGGTGGCGACACCGCCGATGACCCAGAGCACGACGGCGCCGGCGGCGAGCGAGAGGGTGACCGGCAGCCAGTCGGTCAGCAGCGGCCAGACCTCCTGCTCGGTCTTGAAGGAGTAGCCGAAGCAGGGCGCGGCGCATTGCGTGACGTCGGAGCCGTTGGCGTACGTGCGACCCGCCACCAGCCCGACGACGAACTTGCCGAACTGGACGAGGATCGGGTCGTCGAGACCCATCTTCTGCCGGATGCCCTCGATGGCGGCGGGGTCGGACTGCTTGCCGACGAAGTACAGCGCCGGATCCGTCCCGATCATCTTCGGGAAGAGGAAGAAGATTCCGAAGGTCACCAGCGTGATGACCAACAGCATGACGATGACGGCGAAGAACCGCCGGATGAGATATGCAAGCACTGCGCTCGGCCTGGCCGCGGCCATCACCTGCCCTTCGTGCCTAGCGGGTGTGGCACTGGAACACTGGAACGGGACTGACGGACGGTTACTTGATGACGCCGAGCGACGCGTAGTCGTACCGGCCGTTGTAGGCGTCGGAGGTGTACGCGTTCGTCAGCCGGGTGCTGCGCCAGCTGATCGTCTTGTCGTAGACGAAGGGCAGGTACACGGCGGCCTCGGAGACCTTCTGGTTCATCTGCTTGTAGATGTCGCCGGCCTTGACCGGGTCCGTCTCCGCGATGGCCTGGTCGAACAGGGTGTTGATCGCCGGGTCGTTCAGCTCGGAGAAGTTGTTGTTGCCGCTCTGCAGGATGAAGCGGCCGTCGACCAGCGGCTGGGAGAAGCCCTGCCCGGTCGGGAAGTCGGCGCCCCAGCCCATGATGATGATGCCGTAGCCCTTCTCCTTGACGACCTTCGGCGAACCGATGATCCCGGAGGTCTGGGCGCCGTCGAACTGGTCGACGTCGGCCTCGATGCCGACCTGCTTCAGGGCGTTCTGCAGCGAGACGGCCGTGGCGACCTCGACCGGCTTGTTGTTGCGGACCGCGATGGTGGTCTTGAAGCCCTCCGGCTTGCCGCAGGCCGCGAGGGCGGCCTTGGCCTTCTCGACGTTCGGCTTGCCGTCGTTCTTCAGGACCTCGTACGGGTCGTACTTGGCGTCGGAGCCCTTGACGCCCAGCGGGAGCATGTTGGGCGCGATGTCGCCACCGGCCTGCGGGCCGCCGCGGGCGGTCTGCAGGGACTTCTTGTCGGCCGCGTAGATGACGGCCTTGCGGCACTCGATGTTGTCGAAGGGCGCGACGGTCTGCGGGAAGACGGCGTACCGGATGAAGCCGGTCTGGCCGTTGTCCAGGTTGTCCTTGTGCTCCTTCAGCGCGGTGGCGCGGGCCGCCTGGCCGATGCCGGTCGCGTTGATGTCGAGGTCGAACTCGCCGTTCATCAGGCGCTTGTCCATGTCGTCCGCGTTCGCCATGAACGTGACCGAGATGGTGTCCGGGAGCGCCTTGCGGATGGTGTCCGACTCGGGCTTGTAGTTCGTGTTGCGCGAGAGCTTCATGCTCTTGTTGGGCTCGTACGAGTCGATCTTGTACGGGCCGTTCGAGAAGGGCTTGAGGCCGTACTTGGCCGCGGTGTCCTTCTCCTGCTTGACCGGGCTCGCCGCCGGCATGGCCAGCATCTGCTCGAAGTCACCGTTGGGCGCCGGGAGCTTGAAGATGATGGTCTTCGCGTCCGGGGTCTCGATCGCCTTGAGGCCCAGCTTGTCCGGGGCGGTGTCCTTGTACGGGCCCGGGTACTCGGTCTTCGGGTCGAGGACCTGCATCAGGTAGACCGGGCCGCCGGAGATGACGTCCTGGGCCCAGGTGCGCTCGATGCCGTACTTCACGTCCTGGGCGGTGACGGGGGTGCCGTCCTCCCAGGTCACGTTGTCCTTGAGGGTGTACTTGTACGTCTTGCCGCCGTCGCTGATCTCGGCCTTCGCGGTGGCGAGGTCGGGCTCCAGCTCGGTGCTCTGCTCACCCGGCGCGGCCTTGTAGCTGATCAGCTGGCGGGCGTAGTAGCGGGAGAAGTCCCACATGAAGCCGTAGTAGCCGCGCTGCGGGTCCCACGAGTCGGCTTCCTGGGTGCCGACGAACTTGAGCTCGCCGCCCTTCTTGTCCGACACGTTGGCGATCTTGCCTATGGCCGCGTTGAAGCCGGCGCCGCCGGCCGCTGCCTTGTCGTCCTTGGCGTCGCTTCCGCCACAGGCGGTCGCGGTCAGCATGGCCGCGAGCACGACGGCCGTGCCAGCGGCAAGCCTGCGCTTCGACGTGCGATGGGTAGTCACGATGCTCGCAACCCTCCGTTGTAGTTCCGGTGTACGTACGGCTGGAAGCCGGTTCCTGGTTGGCCCTGCGGTGGCTAGCGGGACCCCTTCGGGTCGAGGGCGTCGCGGACGCCGTCGCCGAAGAGGTTGAAGGCCAGCACGGTGATGAAGATCGCCACGCCGGGGAAGATCATGAAGAGCGGATCGTCCTCGTAGGTCCGCACGGCCGTGGAGAGGGTCTCTCCCCAGGACGGCGTGGGCGGCTTGACGCCGACTCCGAGGAAGCTGAGGGCGGCCTCGGTCAGCACGTTGGTGGGGATCATCAGCGTCGAGTAGACGGTGATGGGCGCCACCAGGTTCGGGAGCAGTTCGCGGAAGAGGATGTACATCCGGCCGGCGCCGAGACTGCGCGCGGCCTCGACGTACTCGCGTTCGCGCAGCGACAGGGTCTGGCCGCGGACGATGCGGCCGATGTACGGCCAGCCGAAGAAGCCGATGACCAGCACGAGTACGGCGATGCGCAGCCCCGATCCCTCGAAGCCCCACAGCTTGCCGGGGATCACGGAGATCAGCGCGATGATGAACAGCAGCTGCGGGAAGGCCAGCAGCAGGTCCATGACACGGCTGACGGCCGCGTCGATCCAGCCGCCGAAGTAGCCGGCGATGATGCCGAAGAAGGTGCCCAGTCCGACCGCGACGAAGGCGGACAGGAAGGCCACCAGCAGCGAGATCCTGGCGCCGTAGACGATCCGGCTGAAGACGTCGCGGCCGTTGACCGGCTCGACGCCCAGCAGGAAGTCGCCGCTCATGCCGCCCCAGTCCCCGGCCGGCAGGCCGAGCAGCGGGTCGAGCAGGTCCTCGTGCAGCTCCTCCGGCGGGTGGCCGAGGGCCTTGACGATCAGCGGCGCGAAGAGTGCGACGAGTATCAGCAGGAGCACGACGACACCGCCGGCCAGGGCGACCTTGTCACGCTTGAGGCGCAGCCAGGCGATCTGCCACGGCGAGCGCCCCTCGATCGCCTTCTGCGGGAGTGCGGGCGCTGCCACGGCCGCGGGTTGGGCCGCGCCGGTGTCGTGCAGTGGTGCCGTCATCGTGGTGGGGACCCCTCTCGGCCGACGGTGGCCGGCCCATGCCCGCCGCTGTGGCGGCTTGGTTCTATCGGCGTCGCTGATGGTGCGATCGGCACGAAATGCGCCTGAAGTGCACGTGAAGAGCAGGTGCTTGCGGGATTGGCCTGCCTTCGGTGGGGGGAGTCTTCAACGGCGTCTGAGCCGCCCGCCAGACCTGCCGGGGATGTGATGCGCAACCGTGATCTGCGTCTACACCTTCCGTTATCCGAACCGGCGGATCTGTTGAGCGGTGAAAGACCGCCCGTTCGGCGCGGAACGGACATCCGGCCCAACTGCCATGTCGGACGCGGTTCTTGGGTGGATTCGGCGGATATGCCGAAGGCCGCACCGATGGGTACGGTGCGGCCTTCGCGAGGGATGTCCCGGTGGGCGGACGTGGTTTCGGCGCAGAGCCGGGACCGGGTCAGTAGCCCGGCGCCTGCCCCTCCCGGTCGTAGAACGGGCGGGTCTGCGCGCGCAGCCACATCGCCACCGGATCGTGCTCGTCCGCCAGCGCGACCGTGCACACGGGGACGCCCTCGGGGACCACGCCGACCGACTGCCGCATCATCTCCCGTACGGATTCCAGCGCGGGCGCGGAGGCGTCGTACAGGTCGAGCCCGACCGCGAGGTAGGGGGAGCCCAGCGCGGGCTGCACCCAGGCGCGGCGCAGCGAGCGGACGGCGGGCGTCCGGTGCGCGTGCTGGGTCAGCAGCCCGTAGAACTGCGGCAGCTCGATGGCGGGCTCCGACAGCCGCAGCGGTCCGGCCGGCATCCGGTCGAGGCCGGTCGCGATCCGGCGCAGGTCGGCCCAGGGCACGCCGAGTCCGCCGCCCTGGGCGTGCGGGTTGAGCCACAGCCCCCAGCGGTCCGGGTAGAGGGCGCGGGCGACGTCCCGGCCCGTGACCACCTCGTAGCCGCGGTTCCACCCGCTCGCGGCCAGCTCCTGCGGGGAGGTCACGCAGGGCGCGTAACCGAGGCTCTCGACCTCCATGCCGCCGTACTGGGCGTCCGGCGAACCCGGCTGCCCCTGCCAGAGCAGCATCCACAGCCGGCCCTCGGCGAGGGCGTGCAGCAGTGACTCATAGCTCTCATAGCGCCCGGGAGTCACCTGGCGCAGCATGTGCTCGACCTGCCCGGCCGCGGCCGTGCCTGACGCACTCACCCGGTACCCCTCTTCGTCCGCCCGTCGTCCACGCGTGCCCGGGCCGCGCGTGCGGCCCGGAGACGCCACCAGCTTATGCGGCCCTACGGAAGGTAGAAGGGGCGTACGCGCGCACGAATCCAGTCCGTGACCGGGTCTTCCGCCGCGTCCAGGAGGATCAACTGCACGGGCCACGGGGCCGGGACGCGGGCCAGGGCCCGGCCGAGGGCCTCCATGGGGGCGTTCTGCGTTCCGGCTTCCCATCCCACCAGTCGGACACCGATGAACAGCTGCGGGTCCCCGCCCTCGACGCTGGCGAGGCAGCGGTACGCGGCCGTCACCACGCCGGCGGCCCGGAACTCCTCGGAGGCGGCGGCCAGGAAGTCCACCGGGTCCTCCTGCCAGTCGGGCTCGTAGAGCCGGACGCGGCCGCCGGTGACGGGCCCGTCGAGGGGGGTCCGCCCGGTACGGCAGAGCTCGGCGACGGCCTGCGGGGGGAGGGGGACGCCGACGGCGCCCTCGGGGTTCAGGGCGATGCCCAGCTGCGGGGGCAGGCCGCGGGCGAACTCGACCGCGGGGGCCACGGCGAAGTCCATGGCGGGCCCGGCGCAGAAGCGGAACTGCGATGACGAGCTGTAGACCGGGACGTACGCCGCCCCGGCGATGTCCATGGTGGGCAGCGAGAGGTTCGCCGCGTCGGGGGAGCCGCCCTCGGGCAGGGGCACCCAGACGCGGCTGCGGCCGAGCACCTCCAGGATTCGCGCCCCGGCGTCCGGCTGTCCCAACGCCGCCCCGAGCACCTGCTCCAGTTCGTTCTCCGGCCAGCCGCTGCCCTGCATGTGCCCTGCCTCCGTGTGGTCCCGCGGTGTCTGGTGCCGAGGCTATCCGGCCGCTCCGACGGGTGCGCGACCGCTGCCGGGCTCAGCCGTGGAACGCGATCCGCGTCACCGCGGCGGCCGAGCGGCGGTCCAGGAGCGTCACCGAGGCGCAGCCGGCCGGGGGGCGGCCGCCCTCCGCGTCGCGCAGCAGGCGGGCCACCGCGCCCCGGTGGCGGGAGAAGGCGTACGCCGACACGCGCCGGCCCCGGGCCTCCTGCCCGGCGAGCGCCTCCTGGGGGCTGCTGTCCAGGAGCAGCAGGTGCAGCGCCCGGCCCCGGCGGCGCGCCGCCGCGGCGAGCAGTCGCCGCACCCAGGTCTGGGTGCCGCAGTCGTGGACGACCACCGAGGCGCCGGAGCGCAGGATCCGCCACAGCCCCCAGTAGTGCGCGGCGCGGACCAGCGGCCGGTACGCGCCGTACGGCAGGGCCCCGGGCATCCGGCGCTCCCAGCGCTCGCGGGTGTCCTGGGAGTCGACGGAGCCGCCCTCGGCGGCCGCCCGCTTGATCAGGGTGCTCTTGCCGCCGCCGGGCAGGCCGGACACCACGACGATGTCGCCCGCGGCGAAGCCGAGCCGCCGGGGACCGCGCACCGCCGGCCCGCGCAGGTCCCGTACGGGACCCATCGGCGCGGCGCCGCCGCGCACCCGCTCGCGCCGCTGCGCCGGCACCTCCTCCACGATCGCTGCCGCCGCCGCTCCGAATCTCCGCACAGTGTTCGCCTCCCCCGAATCGGGTCGCCAGGACCCTTGCCCACTGAGTGTAAAGAGACGGTAATCCGATGGTCCCGGTTCCGGTCGGGCCGCTCGGGCCGCTCGGGCCCCGCACGGACTTTCGGGGCCCCACGCCCGATCACCGCGGTGGCGTGCAATGATGTGCGCCATCTGGACCAACTGCATACCGGCCGCTTGAATCCGCGCGGGAGAGTCCCGGCACGCCGCAAGGCCGTGCGCGGGCGCCGAAGGAGCAAGTACCTCCCTTGAATCTCTCAGGCCCCGTACCGCGTGGATGAGGCAGATCTGAAAAGCGAGCTGTTCGACAGCTCCACCCAAGGTGCAAGCCGAGGAACTCTCGGCGAACCTCTCAGGTTCCGATGACAGATGGGGAGGACCCTCCTCGTCATGTCATGCCCTGGGACTCGGGAGCCACACCCATGAGCACTGCCCCCCGTCTGACCGCCCTCGATGCGCTGCACCGTTCCCTCGGTGCGACCATGACCGACTTCGCGGGCTGGGACATGCCGCTGCGGTACGCCAGCGAGCGCGACGAGCACAACGCCGTACGCACCCGGGCCGGTCTCTTCGACCTGTCCCACATGGGCGAGATCACCCTGACCGGCCCGGAGGCCGTGAAGGTGCTGGACTACGCGCTGGTCGGCAACATCTCCACGGTCGGCGTCGGCCGCGCCCGCTACACGCACATCTGCCGGGAGGACGGCGGCATCCTCGACGACCTGATCGTCTACCGCCTCGGCGAGAGCGAGTACATGGTCGTCGCCAACGCCTCCAACGCCCAGGTGGTCCTCGACGCGATCACCGAGCGCGCGGCCGGCTTCGACGCCGAGGTCCGCGACGACCGCGACGCGTACGCGCTGATCGCGGTGCAGGGGCCGGAGTCCCCCGGCATCCTGAAGTCGCTGACCGACGCCGACCTCGACGGGCTGAAGTACTACGCGGGCCTGCCGGGCACCGTCGCGGGCGTGCCCGCGCTGATCGCCCGTACCGGATACACCGGCGAGGACGGCTTCGAGCTGTTCGTCTCCCCCGCGCACGCCGTGGAGCTGTGGCAGGCGCTGACCGAGGCGGGCGCGGGCGCCGGACTGGTCCCGGCCGGCCTGTCCTGCCGCGACACGCTGCGCCTGGAGGCGGGCATGCCGCTGTACGGGCACGAGCTGACCACCTCCCTCACCCCCTTCGACGCGGGGCTGGGCCGGGTCGTGAAGTTCGAGAAGGAGGGGGACTTCGTCGGGCGCGCCGCTCTGGAGGCCGCCGCCGAGAAGTCCGCCTCGAACCCGCCGCGCAAGCTGGTCGGGCTGATCGCCGAGGGCCGCCGCGTCCCGCGGGCCGGCTTCCCCGTCGTCGCCGGCGGCCAGGTCGTCGGCGAGGTCACCTCGGGCGCCCCGTCCCCGACGCTGGGCAAGCCGATCGCGATGGCGTACGTGGACGCGGCGCACGCCGCGCCCGGCACCTCCGGCGTCGGCGTCGACATTCGCGGTACGCATGAGCCGTACGAGGTCGTGGCCCTGCCGTTCTACAAGCGGCAGAAGTAACCCTGTCGTAGGCCTCAGCCGCACGGGCAGCCGTGCGGCGCTGTCTCAGCACCCGAGACCGCAGTTCGTTCCCACTCCCCCGCATCCAGGAGAATCAGGCCATGAGCAACCCCCAGCAGCTGCGTTACAGCAAGGAGCACGAGTGGCTGTCGGTCGCCGAGGACGGCGTCTCGACGGTCGGCATCACGGAGTTCGCGGCCAACGCGCTCGGTGACGTCGTCTACGCCCAGCTCCCCGAGGTCGGCGACACGGTGACCGCGGGCGAGACCTGCGGCGAGCTGGAGTCGACCAAGTCGGTCAGCGACCTGTACTCCCCGGTCACCGGCGAGATCGTCGAGTCCAACCAGGACGTCGTGGAGGACCCGGCGCTCGTGAACACGGCTCCTTTCGAGGGCGGCTGGCTGTTCAAGGTGCGCGTCGCGGAGGAGCCGGCCGACCTGCTCTCCGCCGAGGAGTACGCCGCGCTCACCCACTCCGACAACTGACACCCCAGGGGATTTCGATGTCTGTACTGAACACCCCCCTCCACGAGCTCGACCCGGACGTCGCCGCCGCCGTCGACGCCGAGCTCGTGCGCCAGCAGTCGACCCTGGAAATGATCGCGTCGGAGAACTTCGCTCCCGTCGCCGTCATGGAGGCCCAGGGCTCGGTCCTGACCAACAAGTACGCCGAGGGCTATCCGGGCCGCCGCTACTACGGCGGCTGCGAGCACGTGGACGTCGTCGAGCAGATCGCGATCGACCGCATCAAGGCGCTGTTCGGCGCCGAGGCCGCGAACGTCCAGCCGCACTCGGGTGCGCAGGCGAACGCCGCCGCGATGTTCGCGCTGCTGAAGCCGGGCGACACGATCATGGGCCTGAACCTGGCCCACGGCGGTCACCTGACCCACGGCATGAAGATCAACTTCTCCGGCAAGCTCTACAACGTGGTCCCGTACCACGTCGACGAGACCGGTCAGGTGGACATGGCCGAGGTCGAGCGCCTCGCCAAGGAGTCCAAGCCGCAGCTGATCGTCGCGGGCTGGTCCGCCTACCCGCGCCAGCTGGACTTCGCCGCCTTCCGCCGCATCGCGGACGAGGTCGGCGCGTACCTGATGGTCGACATGGCGCACTTCGCCGGCCTGGTCGCCGCGGGCCTGCACCCGAACCCGGTGCCGCACGCCCACGTCGTCACCACCACCACGCACAAGACCCTCGGCGGTCCGCGCGGCGGTGTCATCCTGTCGACGCAGGAGCTGGCCAAGAAGATCAACTCGGCGGTCTTCCCGGGTCAGCAGGGCGGCCCGCTGGAGCACGTGATCGCGGCCAAGGCGGTCTCGTTCAAGATCGCGGCCTCGGAGGACTTCAAGGAGCGCCAGGTGCGCACCCTGGAGGGCGCCCGGATCATCGCCGAGCGCCTGGTGCAGCCCGACGTCACCGAGGTCGGCGTCTCCGTCCTGTCCGGCGGCACGGACGTCCACCTGGTCCTGGTCGACCTGCGCAACTCCGAGCTGGACGGCCAGCAGGCCGAGGACCGCCTGCACGAGGTCGGCATCACGGTCAACCGGAACGCCGTCCCGAACGACCCGCGGCCGCCCATGGTCACCTCGGGCCTGCGGATCGGCACCCCGGCCCTGGCCACGCGCGGCTTCGGCGCCGAGGACTTCACCGAGGTCGCCGAGATCATCGCGGCCGCGCTGAAGCCGGCGTACGACAGCGAGGCCCTGAAGGCGCGCGTCTCCGCGCTCGCCGCGAAGTTCCCGCTGTACCCCTCCCTCTAGGGAGCGCCTCCGAAGGGCCCGGCCTTGCTCCCGCGCAGGACCGGGCCCTTCCCATGGCCGGAGCCCCGCCGCGGACCCGCGGCCCCCGCGGCCCGGCGCCGGAGAGGCGGAACGTGAGCTGACGCACGCACGACGGCAAGCCCGCCGCCCCCTCCGGCAGACGAATCGTTCATCTGCACGCGTTACGCTCGACTGCCGGACAAAATCCGCCCAATCCCACCTCCTGCCCCCTCCCACCCCACGAGCAGACAAGGGAGTCCGCCAGTGGCCATCTCCGTGTTCGACCTCTTCTCCATCGGCATCGGCCCGTCCTCCTCCCACACCGTCGGCCCCATGCGGGCGGCGCGCATGTTCGTGACCCGGCTGAAGAAGGACGGCGTCCTCGCCCAGACCGAGTCCGTCCGCGCCGAGCTGTTCGGCTCCCTCGGCGCGACCGGGCACGGCCACGGCACCCCCAAGGCGGTGCTCCTGGGCCTGGAGGGCCACTCCCCCCGCACGGTGAACGTGGAGACGGCCGACGCGGAGGTCGAGCGGATCCGGCAGACCGGGCGGCTGCGCCTGCTCGGTGCGGAGATAGGCGATGTCCACGAGATCGCCTTCGACGAGCCGAACCAGCTGATCCTGCACCGCCGGCGCTCGCTCCCCTACCACGCGAACGGCATGACCCTCTTCGCCTACGACTCCGCCGGCGCCCCGCTGCTGGAGAAGACCTACTACTCGGTCGGCGGCGGCTTCGTCGTGGACGAGGACGCGGTCGGCGAGGACCGGATCAAGCTCGACGACACGGTGCTGAAGTACCCCTTCCGCTCCGGTGACGAGATGCTCCGCCTGGCGAACGAGACCGGCCTGTCGATCTCGTCCCTGATGCTGGAGAACGAGAAGGCCTGGCGCACCGAGGACGAGATCCGCGAGGGCCTGCTGGAGATCTGGCGCGTCATGCAGTCCTGCGTCGCGCGCGGCATGTCCCGCGAGGGCATCCTCCCGGGCGGCCTGCGGGTCAAGCGCCGGGCCGCCTCCACGGCGCGCCAGCTGCGCACCGAGGGGGACCCGCTGCAGCACCGCAGCGAGTGGGCGACGATCTACGCGATGGCCGTCAACGAGGAGAACGCGGCGGGCGGCCGGGTCGTGACGGCCCCCACCAACGGCGCGGCCGGCGTCCTCCCGGCGGTCCTGCACTACTACATGAACTTCGTGCCGGGCGCGGACGAGGACGGCGTGGTCCGCTTCCTCCTCGCGGCGGGCGCCATCGGCATGCTGTTCAAGGAGAACGCCTCGATCTCCGGCGCCGAGGTCGGCTGCCAGGGCGAGGTCGGGTCGGCCTGCTCGATGGCGGCCGGCGCCCTCGCCGAGGTCCTCGGCGGCACCCCGGAGCAGGTGGAGAACGCGGCCGAGATCGGCATGGAGCACAACCTCGGCCTGACCTGCGACCCGGTCGGCGGCCTGGTGCAGATCCCGTGCATCGAGCGCAACGGCATGGCGGCGGTCAAGGCCGTCACCGCGGCCCGGATGGCGATGCGCGGCGACGGCTCCCACAAGGTCTCCCTCGACAAGGTCATCAAGACCATGAAGGAGACCGGCGCGGACATGAAGGTCAAGTACAAGGAGACCGCCCGCGGCGGCCTCGCGGTCAACGTCATCGAGTGCTGATCCGGACCCGGGCCCGCCCTCCCCGCAGGGCGGGCCCGGCCGCGTGCGCCCCTCGCAGGGAACCGTCCGCGGCCGGGCGGCGTCCTCGGGAGTGACAGTTCTGTCCCCGTCTCTGGAGAATCGGGGGGACGCCATGAACCACCCACGTCCACGTCCGTCACTTCGTCTGCGCCGCCGGCAGCTCGTGGCCCTGGCCACCGGCGCCCTGCTCACCGCCGGCATCGCCCTGGCCGCGCCGGCTTCCGCCGCACAGGCCGCCGCCCGCACCCAGACGCCGCTCGTCGTCAACGCCCGCTGGGGCGGCCACTGCACGTACGACCGGCTCGTCATCGACCTCCAGGGCTACGTCCCCGGGGTCACCGTCACGCCCGTCTCCCAGCTGTTCTACGACGGGTCCGGCAAGCCGGTCCCGCTGGCCGGGAAGTACTTCCTGGAAGTCCGCCTGAACCCGGCCGCCGGGCACGACGACGCGGGCCAGAACGTCTACCAGGGCCCGCGCCTGCAGAAGATCTACCTCAGCAAGCTCAAGGGCGTCGCCCTGACCGGCGACTACGAGGGCTACGTGACCTTCGGCGCCGCCTTCGACACCAAGCCCGCCTACTCCACCACCGTCCTGCACTCGCCCGAGCGGCTGGTCCTGGACATCGCGCACCCCAACGTGTGCTGAGCGGGACGGGGCCCGGGGGTGCCGCCCGGCGGCTCCCCCGGGCCGCGCCCGCTCCGGGCCGCGGACGCCGCTGCGGAACGGCGCCCGCGGCCCGCGGCGCGTCCCCCGGCGAGTCCGGAACACGCCGAACCCCCCGCCCGGCCGGGGTGGTTGATGCGCACGGTGGCGGTCGGGCGACGGTCCGTCGCCGTCAAGCGGAATGCGGTCCCCGCCCGGCGCGTCAGGGCCGGGTTGTGACCGGTCCGCGCGGCCGACTAGGGTCAGCGGGCCTTGGTGTTCGGGAAACCGGTGGAAAACCGGTGCGGCCCTCGCCACTGTGATCGGGAAGTCCGGCTCCACTCCTGCGGGAAGCCACTGGGACCACGCGGGTGACCGCTCGGCCCCGGGAAGGCGGAGTCCGGGCATCAGCACCCGTGAGCCAGGAGACCGGCCGAGGCGCGTCGTCCATCCACGAGGTGCTGGAGAGGTCTCCCTACTCATGCATATTGCCGAGGGGTTTCTACCCCCCTTGCACGCGGTCGCCTGGGGCGCCGCGTCCGCTCCCTTCGTCGTACACGGGGTCCGCGCCCTGACCCGCGAGGTCAAGGCCAACCCGGAGAGCACCCTGCTGCTCGGTGCGTCCGGGGCGTTCACCTTCGTCCTGTCCGCCCTGAAGATCCCTTCGGTCACCGGCAGTTGCTCCCACCCCACCGGAACGGGGCTCGGCGCCATCCTCTTCCGGCCCCCGATCATGGCGGTGCTCGGCACGATCACCCTGCTCTTCCAGGCGCTGCTGCTGGCGCACGGCGGGCTCACCACCCTCGGCGCCAACGTCTTCTCGATGGCGATCGCCGGGCCCTGGGCGGGGTACGGCGTCTACCGCCTGCTGCGCGCGTGGGGCGTCCCGCTGATGGTGACGGTCTTCTGCGGCGCCTTCTTCGCCGACCTCATCACCTACTGCGTGACCTCCGTCCAACTGGCGCTGGCCTTCCCCGACCAGGCGTCCGGGTTCGCCGGCTCGCTCGTGAAGTTCGGCGAGATCTTCGCGCTCACCCAGATCCCGCTCGCGGTGAGCGAGGGCCTGCTGACCGTGCTCGTCATGCGGCTGCTGATGCAGTCCAGCAAGACGGACCTGGTCCGGCTCGGTGTCGCGAAGCTGACCCCCGGCAAGGCCCAGCAGGAGGCGACCGCCCGATGAGCCGCAACGCGAAGATCAACACCCTGCTGCTGCTCCTGGTGGCGGCGCTGGCCGTGCTCCCGCTGGCGCTGGGGCTGGGCGAGGGCAAGGAGGAGCCGTTCGCGGGCGCCGACGCGCAGGCGGAGTCGGCGATCAGCGAGCTGAAGCCGGACTACGAGCCCTGGTTCTCGCCGCTGTACGAACCCCCCTCAGGGGAGATCGAGTCGGCGCTGTTCGCCCTGCAGGCGGCGCTCGGCGCGGGCGTGCTCGCCTACTACTTCGGCGTCCGCACGGGCCGCCGCCAGGGCGCCGCCGCCGCGGCCACCGCGGGCAAGGGCGCGGAGTCGTAGCCGGTGCTGCCGATCGACGCGGCGGCGCACGGCAGCCGCTGGCGCCGCCGCCATCCGCTGGAGAAGGCCCTGCTCGGGGTGGGGCTGACGGTCACGGCGGTGTGCCTGCCTCCATGGCCCGGCGGACCGCTGGTCGCCGCGGCCACCCTCGCCGTGCTCCTCGGCCCCGCCGGGGTGCCGGGGCGCCGCCTGTGGCGGGCCTTCCGCCTCCCGCTCGGGTTCTGCTTCACGGGCGCCCTGCCGCTGCTGTTCGCCGTGGGCGGCCCGGCCGGGTGGGTCTCGATGGCCCCGGACGGGCCCCGGCAGGCGGTGGAGCTGCTGCTGCGGACCTCGGCGGCCTCGCTGGGACTGCTGCTGTTCGCCTTCACCACCCCCGTCTCGGACGTGCTGCCGCGGCTGGTCCGGGCCGGGGTGCCGGCGCCGGTCGTGGACGTGGCGCTGGTGATGTACCGGATCGGCTTCCTGCTGCTCGACTCCCAGTCCCGCATCCGCCAGGCGCAGGCGGCCCGGCTGGGGAACACCGGCCGGGCCGCGGCCTGGCGCTCGGTGGCCGGCCTCGCCGCGACGTCGTTCGTACGGGCCTTCGACCGGGCGGCGCGGCTCCAGTCGGGCCTGGCCGGGCGGGGCTACGACGGCACGCTGCGGGTGCTGGTCCCCGAGTCGGCGCTGTCCTGGCGGTTCCTGGCCTGGACCGCCGCCCTGCTGACCTCCCTGGTCGCCGCGACCCTCGTACTGAAGGAGCTGTACCTGTGACGCCCTTGGTGGAACTGGCCGGAGCGGGCTACGCCTACGAGGACGGGCCCGAGGTGCTCTCCGGCGTGGACTTCGCGATCACCGAGGGCCGCGCCCTGGTCCTGCTGGGCCGCAACGGCAGCGGGAAGACCACCCTGATGCGGCTGCTGAGCGGGGGCCTGCGGCCGGGCTCGGGCGCACTGCTCCTGGACGGCGCCGAGGTGGCGTACCACCGCGCCGGGCTGACCCGGCTGCGCACGGCGGTCCAGCTGGTCGTGCAGGACCCGGACGACCAGCTGTTCGCCGCCTCGGTGGAGCAGGACGTCTCCTTCGGCCCGATGAACCTCGGCCTGCCGGCCGCCGAGGTCCGCGCCCGGGTCGACGCGGCGCTCGCGGCCCTGGACATCACCGCGCTCCGCGACCGCCCGACGCACCTGCTCTCGTACGGGCAGCGCAAGCGCGCCGCCATCGCGGGGGCGGTGGCGATGGCCCCGCGCGTGCTGATCCTGGACGAGCCGACGGCCGGGCTGGACCCGGACGGCCAGGAGCGGCTGCTGGAGGTCCTGGCGGGCCTGCGCCGCTCGGGCACCACGGTGGTGATGGCCACGCACGACGTGGAGCTGGCGGTCCGGTGGGCCGACGACGCGGCCGTCCTGACCCCGTCGGGCATCCGCACGGGCCCCGCGCCGGCGCTCCTGTCCGATCCGGCGCTGCTGGCCTCGGCGGGCCTGCGCCAGGCCTGGTCCCCGGCGGTGGCGGCCTTCCTGCGCGCGCACGGGTTCCTCGCCGCGGACGCCCCGGGGCCGCGGCTCCCGGAGGCGCTGGCCGCCTGGCGGTAGCGGGGGCGCGCCCGGCGCCCCGCGCGGGGGCGGATGCCGGGGCGGGCGCTGCCGCGGCCGGGGCAAACCTAGGATGGCGCCATGTCGCTCCCGCACGCCATCCTCACGGCCCTGCTCGAAAAGCCCTCGTCGGGGCTGGAGCTGACCCGGCGGTTCGACCGGTCGATCGGGTACTTCTGGTCCGCGACGCACCAGCAGATCTACCGCGAGCTGGGCCGGCTGGAGGAGTCCGGCCTGATCCGGGAGCTGCCCGCCGAGGTGCCCGTGCGGGGGCAGAAGAAGGAGTACGAGGTCCTGCCGGCCGGCGGCGCGGAGCTCGCCCGGTGGATCGGCGAGAGCCAGGACCCCAAGCCGGTGCGCGACCCGCTGCTGCTGCGCATCCGCGCCGCGGGGGTCGTGGGGCCCCAGGGGCTCGGCCCCGAGCTGCGACGCCATCTGGAGCTGCACCGACGCCAGTTGGAGCAGTACGAGGCCATCGAGGAGCGGGACTTCCCGCCGGGGCGCGACGCGGTGGAGGACCGGCTGCGCCGGCTCGTCCTGCACGGCGGGATCGCCCTGGAGACCTTCTGGCTGACCTGGCTGGAGGAGGCGCTGGCCGAGGTCGGCGCGATGGAGGACCCTCCCCGCCCCGGGGACTGACGGCGCCCCGCCCCGGCAGGCGGGGCAGGGCGCGCAGGGAGCCGGTGCGGTCCTTGCGGTCCTACTTGTTCAGGGCGGCCCAGAACTCGTCGAAGCTCAGCAGGCCGTCGCGGTTCGCGTCCTTGGAGGCGACGACGGCGTCCGCGACGGAGCCGGTGACGTAGGCGTCGCCCATCGCCCTCATGGCCGCGCTGTACTCGTCGGCCGTGATGAAGCCGTCACCGTTCACGTCGAACTTGCTGAACGTCGCCCGCGCGCTCTCGATGTCCGCCACTGGGTCCACCCCTTCTTGGTGCTTGTTGACCGGCCCAGGGTAGCGGCCGTCCGGGGCACCTTCCGCCGGGGGTCCCGTTCGAGCGGCAGAAAGATATTTAAATTACCCTTCCGTAAGGCGGAAACGAGAATTCCGGCCAAGAAATCCGGCCCGCCCTTGTCACGCTCCGGCACCACGGCATAACGTACTGACATTGCCGCCACACCGGGAGCGCAGGGCTCCCAGGGACATGCGGCAACAAGGGCGATCACACAGGTGACGATCACAGCTGACGCATCATTCGAAGTTCTGCCCTTCACCCGCACCTGCCGCCATATCTGGGAAGACGGCGACCACGTGCTCATCGGAGTGAGTCCCGGAAACAGCTACTTCAGCTCCGAGCGCATCACGAGTCTCGCCCAGTGGGCCACGACCCGCTTCGCGCAGGTTGACTTCGTCTACGCAGATCTGCACGTGGACCGGATGTTCGCCGCTTTCGGCTACTCCCGGGAACACGCGCAGAAACGCGCCGCGAAGGAGATAAAGGCGGTACGGCGACGGATTCTCAAGGGCGTGGAGGAATCAGGACCTCCTCAGGCAGATATCCGCGTGAGGGCACTTTCGGAGTTCCAGTCGAACCCCGTCTACCAACTCCTGCACCGACGCGTGCTGCATTTTCTGGAGACCGACGACGACTTCCGCAAGGGCTGCGAGGAAATGGCGCTGCACTTCGTCGGTTCCAAGGTACCGGAAGGTGAATCCATCACAGACGCGCAGTTGCAGGTCTGTTTCGATTACATGGCGGCCGAGCTGCCGTTCTTCGTGGACACTCCGAGCATTCTCGACGTCCCGTCCTCGGTGGCGGCCTACCACGTCAGGATGCCGCTGACGGACGTCCTCTTCGCGCGCGGCGGGGGCCTGCGCGCGACCCGCAACCAGGCGTACGCCGTCGTACGGCCGGAGGCCGCGGCGGCTCCGGCACCGGCACCGGACACGGCTGACCGCAGCAGCGCACCGCAGGACAGTGCACCGACCGAAGGGACCGTCGATGAGCGTCGAGCAGCTTGAGGGCCGGGAGAGCCGGGACGGCCGGGAGAGCCCCGAGCGGCAGCCCCTCCTCGACTTCCCGCTCTCCCGGCGCGGCGACGTACTGCCCGAGGAGTGCACCCGGCTGCGCGAGACGGCGCCGGTGGCCCGGGTCCGCACCCTCACCGGGGACCCGGCCTGGCTGGTCAGCAGCTACGCGCTGGCCAGGCAGGTGCTGGAGGACGAGCGGTTCAGCCTCAAGGACACGGCCAACCCCGGCGTCCCGCGCCAGTACGCGCTGACGATCCCGCCCGAGGTCGTCGACAACATGGGGAACATCAACAGCGCGGGCCTGCGCAACGCCGTGATGAAGGCCCTCAATCCGCGCCAGAGGGGCCTGCGGGGCCGGCTGCGCGCCCAGGCCGGCGAGCTCCTCGACCAGCTGGTCGCCGAGGGCGCTCCGGCCGACCTCCGGGCGGGGTTCGCCGACCCCTTCTCGGCGGCGCTGCACGCCCTGGTCCTGGGGGTGCCCTTCGAGGACTGGCGCCGGCTGATGTCGGGGCTGGACGTCGCGTTCATGACCGCGCGCGAACCGTTCGCCGACTCGGCGCTCAACTGGTACAAGGACGTCGGCTACTTCGCCGGGCAGCTGAGGGCCCAGCTCGCGCTGGAGGCCGAGGAGCGTACGGGGCTCCTCGGCACGTTCGCCGGGCTCAGGGAGCAGGACCCGGAGTCGGCGCACCTGACCGACGAGATGTTCGCGACCGTCGCCGTCTCGCTCTTCGGGGCGGGCGCCGTCTCCACCTCCGCGTTCCTGGTGCTCGCGGTCCTCGCGCTGCTCCAGAGGCCGGAGCTGATCGGGTACCTGCGCACACACCCGGAGCGCATGGGCGCGGCCGTCGACGAGCTGCTGCGCTGGAACCTGTCGGTCGGCGACGGCCTGCCGCGCATCGCGACGGAGGACGTCCGGGTCGGCGACGTCCTGGTGAAGGAGGGCGAGCTGGTGCTCGTCCTGCTGGAGGGGGCCAACTTCGACCCGGAGGCCTTCGAGAACCCGCAGGAGCTGGACCTGGAGCGCAAGAGCCGCAACGCCCACCTCGCCTTCGGCGCGGGCCGGCACTTCTGCCCGGCTTCGGCCCTGGGCCGCGCGCACGCCGAGATCGCGCTGGAGGTGCTGGTCGAGCGGCTGCCGGGGCTGCGCCTCGCGGTGCCGGCGGAGAACCTGGTCTGGCGTACGGGCTTCATCAAGCGGCTGCCCGAGCGACTGCCGGTCGCCTGGTAGCGGACGGCCACCCGCCGGCGGGCGGGGGCGGGCGGCGGTGTCCCGGGGGCTGTGCGAGCTCCCGGGGCACCGCCGTGCCCGGCCTACCGGAAGATGCCGGTGTGGCCGAGCGAGTAGCGGCCGGGCTGCGGGTAGACGGCGAGCCCGTGCGGGCCGCCGCCGACCGGGATGCGGGCCAGCTGCTTGCCGGTGGTGGTGTCGATCGCGTAGACCTCGGAGTCGTAGCGGCCCGAGAGCCACAGCACCTTGCCGTCGGCGGAGACGCCGCCCATGTCGGGGCTGCCGCCGTCCGGCAGCTCCCACTTCTTGGTCAGCTTGTTCCGCGGGAAGTCGAAGACGGAGACGGTCCCCTCTCCGCGGTTGGAGATGTACATCTCCTTGGAGTCGCGGCTCACGTACAGGCCGTGGCAGCCCTTTCCGGTCGGCAGCAGCTTGGGCGTCTCGAACGTGTCGCCGCCGAGCACCCACATGCCGTGCGCCATCATGTCGGCGACGTAGAAGGTCTTGCCGTCCGGGGAGACCTTGACGTCCTGCGGCATCGCGCCCTCGAAGGGCAGCTTCTGCTGGCCGACGACCTCCATCTTCTCCGTGTCGACCTTGAGCAGTTCCCCGGAGAACTCACAACTCACGATGAAGTAGCGGCCGTCGGCGGAGAAGTCCGCGTGATTGACGCCGAAGCAGGTCACCGGGACGGTTTTCACCCGGTCCATCGTGTGCGGATCGCGGAAGACCAGCTCTTTGTCCAGCGAGGCCATGACGATCGCGTACTTGCCGTTCGGCGTGAAGTAGAGGTTGTACGGATCGTGCACCTCGACGGGCTTTCCGGCCTCGCCGGTGGCCGGGTTGATCGGGGTGAGCGTGTGGCCCCGGTTGTTGTTGACCCACAGGGTCTTCATGTCCCAGGAGGGGACCACGTGCTGGGGCTGGACCCCCACCGGGATGGTGTCGATGACCTGGTAGGTCACCGGGTCGATGACGGACACCGTGTTGGAGCCGGTGTTCGGCACGTAGACCCGGGACGGGAAGTCCTTGACCACCGGGGAGAGCCGGCCCGGACGGTTCGCCGCGTAGACGTCCTTCGGGTCGAGGACCGGGGGCATGCCCGGCAGGCCCGGCGGGACGGCCTTGACGGGCTCGGCGGGGCCCTTGGAGCCGAGGGCCTCGGCGGGGCCCTTGTCGGCGGATCCGCAGCCGGCCAGGGCGGCGAGGACCAGACCGGCCAGCAGCACGGCGGCCTTCCGGGTAAGGCGGGTGGGGGTCATGGGGTCAGCAGCTCCGTGGTGGTCACCGCGCGCAGTTTTCGGCGCGCGAGTTCTTCGAGGAGGGGCGGCAGCGCGTCGACCGTGTCCGCGTAGCCGAAGTGCAGGCTCACCACCGATCCGCCCTGGATCGTCCCGGTGACGTTGCGGATGACGGCCGCGGCGCCGGGCGAGGTGAAGTCGAGGGAGTCCACGTCGTACGACAGGACGTGGGGGTAGCCGGCCCGCTGGGCCAGCTTCTGGACGAGCGGGGTCGCGTGCTGGGTCTGGGAGGGCCGGAACCAGGTGCCGATGGAGCCGGTGAGCCGCTTGAGGCGCTGCGCGCAGCCGGTGATCTCGGCATAGGCCTCGGCCTCGGCCATGTCGTTGATCGCGAGGTGGCGCTGGGTGTGGTTGCCGAGTTCGTGGCCTCCGTCCAGGACGCGTCGCGCCATGTCCGGGTGCGTGTCGAGCCAGCCGCCGATCGCCAGTACGGTCACCCGCGCGCCCGCCCGCTCCGCCTCGGCCAGCACGGCCCGGCCGGTCGCCGGGTCGCCGTTGCCATGGAAGGTGAGGGCGACGCGGTCGCGGTCGCGGGACCCGTGGGCGATTTCGACGGGCTGTCCGGCGAACCGGCGGGGAGCCGCGCGGGCCGGTGTGGCGGCGCGCGCCGGTCCGGGGGGCGGGGCGGAGGGCGCGGGGGCGGGGCGGCCCGGGCCGCAGGCGGAGGCGAGTCCGGCCGCCGCGGCACCGACCGCCCCGAGACCGGCTGCGCGCAGGGCCGCGCGGCGGCCTGGAGGTGAGTGCACCTGCCCATTTAAGGGGTGGATGGCACGGTTGGTAATGATTGACCCAATTCGGGACCTCGGGCCGAACGGGCGACAGGAGGTTCCGTTCGCTATTCGATCAACGAATCACGCACAACGGTCGATATTTATTCGCTGATTACGAGGCGAGTGGCCCACCTCACCTAGGATTTAGCTAGAAAGTCTTATGATTTGCACACTTATGTCCGAGTAGGGACTTTTGGTGTTGGCGGCCTCGTCTGCCATAGTCGGAACCACGGCTTCCCGTTGACCCGAGCGAAGTCTGCACGCCGAGGATCACACCCCCTTCGATCCTCGGCGCACCCATGAAGCCCCCACACCGCCCACCACGGCGAGCCGGGGGCTTCGGGCGTTTCGGGGAGGGGTTCGGCCGCACCGGGGAGTCAGGGGTTCTGCCGGTCGGCGACCCGCATCTCGAACCAGGTGATCTTGCCCCGCGGCAGCAGGTCGGCGCCCCAGCGGTCGGACAGCTTGTCGACGAGGAAGAGGCCGCGGCCGGTGGTGTCCAGCTCGTGGACCGGCATCAGGCAGGGGAGCCCGCGCGAGGGGTCGCTCACCTCCACCCGGATCCAGCCGCGCCGCCGCAGCATGCGTAAGCCGAAGGAGCGGGCCCCGGTGTGCCGGACCGCGTTGCCGACGAGCTCCGAGACCAGCAGGACGGTGTGCTCGGCGACCTGCGGCGAGAGGCCCCACAGGCGGATCACCACGCACTGGGCGAGCCGGCGGGCCGTCCCGGCCGACTCCGGCATGGACGGCAGCGTCACTTCCGCCTCGGCCGGATTCCCGTGCGACTCCACCGCGTCGAGGCCCTGCTGCTCCTCGAGAGCCGCCGTGAGCCGCACGGCGGAAGCGCCGCTGCGCTGCCGCGGCTGTTCCACACCCTCAAGGCCCGCCATGCACCCATCATGGACGGCCGCGTCGCCGCCCCGGGCCGTTCCGCAGGAAAACACCCCCCGGAATCGCTGATTCCGAAGGGTGTCCCGTCATATGCGTTCGGCAAACGGAGGCCTGCGAGACCCGCCCTGACCTGTGTTGACGCAGCGCACTGCGACGATCACAGCGAGTGGATCACCAGGTGGGCTTAAGGCTCCCTTAAGGCCTGGCTAATCCACCCGCAGGGAGGACGGGCGGTCCTCGCTCAGACGAACTTCGCCTTGCCGGGGCCCTCCTCGACGAAGCTGCGCATGCCGCGCTCGCGGTCCTCGGTGGCGAACAGGCCCGCGAACCAGGTGCGTTCGATCGTCAGGCCCGTGTCGATGTCGGCTTCCAGGCCCGCGTCCACGCACTCCTTGGCGGCGCGCAGCGCCAGGGCCGGGCCCTGCGCCAGCTTCGCGGCCCAGGCGTGCGCCTGCCCGTACACCTCGGAGGCCGGGACGACCCGGTCGACCAGGCCCAGGGCGAGCGCCTCGTCGGCCTTGACCATGCGTCCGGTGAAGATGAGGTCCTTGGCCCGGGAGGGGCCCACGAGCCGGGACAGCCGCTGGGTGCCGCCGGCACCCGGGATCAGGCCGAGCAGGATCTCGGGCTGGCCGAGCCTGGCGTTGTCGGCGGCGATCCGGTAGTCGGCGCAGAGCGCCAGCTCGCAACCCCCGCCCAGCGCGTAGCCGGTGACGGCCGCGACGACCGGCTTGGGGATGCGGGCCACGGCGGTGAAGGCGTCCTGCAGCCCGCGGGAGCGCGCGACCATGGCCGCGTGGTCCATCGACTGCATCTCCTTGATGTCCGCGCCGGCCGCGAACACCTTCTCACCGCCGTAGAGGACCACCGCGCGGACGTCGGCGCGGTCGGTGGCCTCCACCGCGAGCTCGCGCAGCCGGTCCTGGGTGGCGATGTCCAGGGCGTTCATCGGCGGCCGGTCCAGACGGATGGTGCCGACGCCTTCGGAGACTTCGAGAGAGATGGTCATGGGGGCCAGATTAGGGGCCGGGGGCCCGGGGGTCTCCCCCGGACGGGGCACAGCACGCGAAGCGGCCCGGTGCCGTGTGTCACAGCACCGGGCCGCCCGGAACTACGGGCGGGAGCGCCCGCGGGACGCCGCCGGGGCGACTACTTGATCCACTCCGCCCAGTCCATGTTCCAGCCGTTGAGGCCGTTGTCCGGGGCGATCTGCTTGTCCTTGGAGTTCTTCACGACGACCACGTCGCCGATCAGCGACTCGTTGAAGAACCACGCGGCCGGCTGGCCGTTGTCGCCGGCGCCGCGGACGTCCTTCAGTCCGATGCAGCCGTGGCTGACGTTCTCCGAGCCGAAGGTGCCCGACGAGGCCCAGTAGTTGCCGTGGACGAAGGTGCCCGAGTTGGACAGCCGCATGGCGTGCGGGACGTCGGAGATGTCGTACTCCCCGCCGAAGCCGACGGTCGCGCCGTTCATCCGGGTCACCTTGTACTTCTCGCTGATGACCATCTGTCCGTTGTACGTGGTCGTCGACGGGGCGCCCGCGGTGATGGGGACGTTCTTGAGCACCTGGCCGTCCCGGACGACCTCCATGGTGTGCGCGCTCGCGTCGACCGTGGAGACCTGCGAGCGGCCGACGGTGAAGTTGACCGTACGGGTCTGCTTGCCGTAGACGCCCGGGCGGCCTTCGACGCCGTCGAGGGCGAGCTTCACGGTGACCTTGGTGCCCGCGGCCCAGTACTTCTCGGGCCGGAAGTCGATGCGGTCGTTGCCGAACCAGTGGCCCTCGACCGGCACGGACGGCTCGGCCGTCACCGTGATGGCCTTCTCGACGGCCTCGGGGTTGGTGATGCCGCGGGAGAAGGTGACCGAGACCGGCATGCCCACGCCGACGGTCGAGCCGTCCTCGGGCGTGTACTGGCCGATGAAGGTGTTCGCGGGGGTGAGGGTGGTGAAGGTGGTGTCCTTGGCCGACTCGCGGCCCGCCTCGTCCTTGGCGACCGCGTGCACCTTGTACTCGGTGGCGGAGGCCAGGTGCCGGCCCGGCTCCCAGCTGGCGCCGTCGGCGCCGATCTTGCCCTCGACGGCGTTGCCCTTGGTGTCGGCGACCGTCACCGCGGAGAGCTTGCCGCCCGTACTCGTTATCTTCAGGACGCCACTGGTGGCGACTTCCTTGGCGCCGTCGTCCGGCTTGATGCTCACCACGGCCTTGGACGCCTCGGTGCCGGTCTTCGCGCCGCCGCCGGCGTCACCGCCGCCGCCGCTCCCCCCGGTGCCGCTCCCGCCGCTGCACGCGGTGGTGAACAGCAGGGCCGCACCCAGCAGAAGGGCCGGCAGGCCGGTGCGGCCCCGGCCGCGTATCGGCTGCAGGTTCACTCGTGTTCTCCCCATGTCCCCCGCGCGCGGACAGTCGCGCGCATGTCGACAGGAAATCACACGGGTGAATCACGAAAAGGCACGGTCTTGTCACCGTTCCGTCCCAAGTGCCGGAAGCCGCCCGGCTTGGGACGGGAGGGGGCGAGCGGACGGGGCAGCCGCCCGCCTGGTTGGGGTCCCGGCGGGCCGTGACTGCCAGGGCCGCCGCGCGGGTGCGCCGGCGGGGTGGGCGGGTCACTCCGCCGGCACACCCGGACGCGGAGGCGGATCAGCCGCGGGGGCCGTGGCCCTGCCCGCCGCCCTTGCCTCCCTTGCCGCCCTTCCCGCCCTTGCCTCCCTTGCCGTGCTCGCCGTGGTCGTCACGCTCGTTGCGGACCGTGGCCACGAGCCGTCCGTCCGGGGTCCGCCCGTCCAGCACCAGCGGCCCGGTCACCCGGTCGCGGGGCAGGACGTAGCCCTCGGGGACGTCCGTCTCCAACAGGTAGTACGCGCCCTCCTCCAGCCCGTCGAAGGTGCAGGAGCCCCGCCGGTCGGTGGCGCAGCCGGGCTGGGCCCTGCGGTCCGCGTTGATGCCCCGGGTCTGCAGGCCCGCGGTGCCGTTGGCCTCCTTCCAGACCTCGAAGACCGCTCCGCGCAGCGGCCGCCCGGTCTTCGCGTCCTTCTTCAGTACCTGGATCGAGCCCCCGTCCACGGGCGGCACCGGGGTCCTGCGGTTCGCGACCGTGAGCGTGAGGCCCTCGGCCACGTCGCCTGGGCCCGGCGTGAACGCGGTGACCCGATCCGCCGGCAGGTCGTAGCCGGCCGGGGCGGCGGTCTCCCGCCAGTAGTAGGTCGCGCCGATCGGCAGTTGGACCGTGCAGGTGCCCCGGGCGTCGGTCGTGCAGGTCCCGTCGGCGAGCCGGGCGTCCGGGTCCCGGCCGTCCGTCTGCAGCCCGTCGCGGCCGTTCTCCTCCCGCCACAGCTCGAACGTCGCCCCGGCCAGCGGCCGGCCGGTCTCCCGGTCCGTCTTGCGCAGCAGCACCTCCGCCCCGGGTACGGGGACGCGCTGGTTGTCCGCCTGGACCCAAACCCCGGCCGCGGCGTTCTCCTCGGTCAGGGTGAGCCGGTGGACCGGGTCGGCCGGCAGTGCGTAGCCGTCGGGGGCGGCCGTCTCGCGCCAGTAGTACGTGCCGGGCTCGGCCCGCTGCTCGCAGACGCCGCTGCGCGCGGTGGTGCACTCGGCGACCCGGGTGTCCGGCGCCGCGCCCTCCGTCTGCAGCCCCGGGGCGCCGTTCGACTCCCGCCACAGCTCGAACACGGCGCCCGCCAGCGGCGCGCCCGTCTCGTCGCGCTTGAGCACGGAGACCGGACCCGTCGTCACGGGCGGCCGTCCACAGGCGGGCAGGTCCCCGTTGAAGGGGTACGCGTGGAACTCCTGCCCACCGCCGGCCCCGGGGACGCCGGTGTGGGTGACCGAGCCGGTGGTGAAGAACCGGCCGTTGATCCCGGGCAGCCGGACCGTGGTCTGCGAGGCCTGCTCGCCCATCAGGAAGCTGCCCTGGAACTGGCCCGTGCCGTTCAGGTCGACCGTCGTGGCGTCCGGGAAGTTCCACAGCAGCCGGTCGCGGTGGGCGTTGAGCGGGTCGTCGTCGGAGATGCCGCCGCTGTAGGTGTTGACGGTGCGGACGGTGCCGAGGACGTTGACCAGGATCGTCGCGCCGGGCGGAATCCGCTCGAAGGTGATGCCCTGCTGGACGCCGCGGGCTCCGACCAGGTCGGCGTCGACGGTGAAGACCTGGAGCCGGGAGGTGCCGTCGCCGCGGAAGACCGTCGCGAAGCCGCTGTTGACGGCGGTTCCCGTCGATGGGCGCGGCTGCCCGTCGACGCGGGCGTAGCACTCGCTGGCGGCGCTGAGCCGGTCGCGCAGGGCGGCGTACGGGGCGACCGCGTCGGGGTCCGGCCGGAGGGTGCCGGTCACGGTGCCCGTGACGGTGCCGGCGTGGCGGACCACGCCCCCGTCGGCGAGCAGCCGCTCGCCCGCGGCGACGGTGACGTCGCCGCCGGTGGTGAGGAAGTCCGCTCCGGCCGGCGGCGGCACCAGTGAACCGGCGCCCACGATCCCGACGTTGTAGCGGCTGTCCGCGCCGGCGGCCTTGTCCTGGTCGAAGCCGCCGAGGACGACGAGGCGGCCCTCGGCCTCCGAGGCCCGCTCGCGGACCCGGAAGTCGCCACCGACGAAGATGTTGATGCCGTTGTCCCGGCCGGCGGGGACGCCGTTGCTGCCGATGGGCGGGTACGGGTCCGGGCAGACGTCCGGGGGTGCGGGGACGCACGGCCCGAGCCCGCCGGGCAGCAGCGCCCTCGGGGCCGCCGCCGGCCGGCCGGCGGCCGGACCGGCGCCGGGGCCCGCGCCGGGGCCCGCTGCGAGGGCCGTGGGCGCCGAAGCCGCCAGCACGGCTCCGATCGCCACCCCGAGGGCCCATTTCCTAGCTGACATGACGCTCCGTCCGTTGCCTGCCGCCTGGCCTGATGTGCTGTGACAGGCTGGGGGCAGGGCCCGGCGGGCCACCGCGAGGACACTCGTGCGCTACGGCATTGCGATCACACGAATCACTCGTATGAGCGCACGGACCCGCTCAGCCGAGGGCGGAGCCGGCCACCCAGTCCGCCCAGGACATGTTCCAGCCGCCCAGTCCGTTGTCCGCGGCCACGACCTTGTCCTGCGAGTTCACGACCTCGACCACGTCCCCGATCAGCGTCCGGTCGAAGAACCAGCCGGCCGGGGTGTCGGAGCCGCCGCCCTTGTCGTCGCGCAGGCCGACGCAGCCGTGGCTCATGTTGGAGGAGCCGAAGGTGTCCGGGCTGAGCCAGTAGTTGCCGTGCAGGAAGGTCCCCGAGGACGTGAGCCGCATGGCGTGCGGGACGTCGGGGATGTCGTACTCGCCGCCGAAGCCGACGGTCTGCCCGTTCATGCGGGTGACGTCGAACATCTCCATCACCACCATCTTCCCGTTGTAGGTGGTGGTCTTGGGCGCGCCCGCGCTGATCGGCACGGTGGACAGCAGCTCCCCCTCCCGGCGGACCTCCATGGTGTGGGCGGCCGCGTCCACGGTGGAGATCTGGGAGCGGCCCACGGTGAAGGTGATCGTCTTGTCCTGGATGCCGTACGACCCGGGGGCGCCCTCGACGTCGCGGAGGTTCACCTTCACCGTGACCACGGTGCCGGCCTTCCAGTACGCCTTGGGCCGGAAGTCGAGGCGCTCGTCGCCGAACCAGTGCCCGACGACCTCCACCGGCGGCACGGAGGTCACGGTGATGGCCCGCTCCACCTCCGTGCGCCGTGCGATGGAGCGGTTGAAGTTGAAGGAGACGATCATCCCGGTGCCGACGGTGGAGCGGTGCTCCGGCTTGAAGTAGCCGATGAAGCGCTCCTCGGGGACGTAGGTGGTGAAGGTGGTGTGCCGGGCCTGGCGGCGGTCGTGCCCGTCCAGGGCCACGGCGTCCACGGTGTACTTGGCCGCGAGCGCGAGCCGGCCGGCCGCGGGGTCGGGGCTCCAGCTGAGCCCGTCGGCGGCGATGGAGCCCGGGACCCGCTCCTCCTGGGCGTCCTCGACCTTGGTGACCACGACCCGCTCCAGCCGGCCCTCGGGCACGGTGACCGCCAGCCGTCCGTCGGCCCGGACCCCCTCGGCGTTGTCCTCGGGCGTGATCCGGATCGCGTCGTCCGGCGTCCGCGGCTTTCCCGGCAGCTCGATCTCGATGGGCGACCTGCCGTCCCCGGTGCATCCGGCCAGGCCGCCCAGCAGGCCCGCCCATGCCGCCACGGCCGCCAAGCCCGCCACTGCCCGCCTCGTCAGAAGTGTCACGTCCCTCCAACGACCGTTTCCTCCGGGGGAAACGTGAGCGCGGGCCACGTTCCGGGCAGAACACTCCGGGCAGAACAGTGGGAAGGACCAGACGGGGGCGGGCCCGGGCCGGGACGCCGGGGCCGCACTCTCCCCCACCCCCGCCGGGTCCCAGGAGCCGTGGAGGCGGGCAGTGTCGAGCGCAGCCGAGCAAGAGGCGGTGGAAGCCGTCGGGAACGCCGCGGACGGCGTGGGCACGGTACGGAGCGGCGGCCGGACCGCACCCGCACCGCATCCCGAGAGCCATCCCGACGGACAGCCCGACGGACAGCCGGGCGGACAGCCGAACGGGACGGCGAACGGGAGGGCGAACGGGAGGCCGGGCACGCAGCCGGACACCCGGGCCAGGGGCGCGGCGGCCACCGCCCCCGGGCGTCCCGGCCCACCCGTGTGGCCCGGGTCCTCCCACCCCCTGGGGGCCCGCTTCCACACCGGTCCGGGCGGGACGGCGGGCACCAACTTCGCGCTGTGGGCGCAGGGCGCGGAGGCCGTGGAGGTCTGCCTGTTCGACGGGGACGGGGCCGAGACCCGCTGCCCCCTGACCGAGCTCACGCACGAGATCTGGCACGGCTTCCTGCCGGGCGTGCGCCCCGGGCAGCGCTACGGGTTCCGGGTGCACGGCCGCTGGGACCCGTGGACGGGCGCCCGGCACAATCCGGCGAAGCTGCTCCTGGACCCGTACGCACGGGCGGTGGACGGCGACTTCACCCTTCCGCCGGAGGTGTACGGGCACGTCCGGGACTGGCCGCAGCAGTACATCGCGGACACCGTCCGCGACGACCGCGACTCGGCGCCGTTCGTCCCGAAGGGGGTGGTCGTCCACGATGACGACGACTGGGCGGACGACGTCCGGCCGAAGACCCCGTGGGCCGACTCGGTGATCTACGAGCTGCACGTGCGCGGCTTCACGATGCGCCATCCGGGTGTCCCCGAGGAGCTGCGCGGCACCTACGCGGGGCTGGCCCACCCCGCGGCGATCGAGCACCTGACGGGCCTGGGCGTGACGGCGGTGGAGCTGCTGCCGGTGCACCAGTTCGCGCACGAGGACCACCTGCTGCGCCGGGGGCTGCGCAACTACTGGGGCTACAACTCGGTCGGCTACTTCGCCCCGCACGCCGGGTACTCCTCGAGCGGCACGGCCGGGCAGCAGGTCGGCGAGTTCAAGCGGATGGTCAAGGCCCTGCACGCGGCCGGGATCGAGGTCATCCTCGACGTGGTCTACAACCACACGGCGGAGGCGGGCGAGCTGGGCCCCACGCTCTCGCTGCGCGGCATCGACAACCGGGGCTACTACCGCCTCCAGAACGACCAGCGCCGCTACTCCGACTACACGGGCTGCGGGAACACCCTGCACGCCGGACGCCCGCACGTGCTGCGCCTCATCACGGACTCGCTGCGCTACTGGGTCACCGAGATGGGGGTGGACGGCTTCCGCTTCGACCTGGCGGCGGCCCTGGCCCGCTCCATGCACGACGTGGACATGCTGTCCCCCTTCCTCGCGGTGATCGCCCAGGATCCGGTGCTGCGCCGGGTGAAGCTGATCGCCGAGCCCTGGGACGTGGGGTCGGGCGGTTACCAGGTGGGGGCGTTCCCGCCGCTGTGGACGGAGTGGAACGACCGCTACCGGGACGCCGTACGGGACTTCTGGCGGGGCGCGCTGCCCGACGTGCGGGACCTCGGGTACCGGCTGTCGGGGTCGAGCGACCTGTACGCGTGGGGCGGGCGGCGGCCGTACGCCTCGGTGAACTTCGTGACGGCGCACGACGGTTTCACCCTGCGCGACCTGGTGACGTACGAGCGCAAGCACAACGACGCCAACGGCGAGGCGGGCCGGGACGGGACCAACGACAACCGGTCGTGGAACTGCGGCGCCGAGGGCGAGACGGACGACGCGCGGATCGCCGCGCTGCGCCGGCGGCAGCTGCGCAACCTGCTGACGAGCCTGCTGCTGTCCACGGGGGTGCCGATGCTGGTCGCGGGCGACGAGTTCGGCCGTACCCAGGGCGGCAACAACAACGCGTACTGCCAGGACAACGAGACGGGGTGGGTGGACTGGTCGCTGCTGGAGGAGCCGTCGTGGCAGCAGCTCCTCGCCCTGGCCCGGCGGCTCATCGCCCTGCGGCACGCCCACCCGGTGCTGCGGAGGCGGGCGTTCTTCTCGGGGCGTCCGCAGGGGGCGGACGGGCTGCGGGACCTGGCCTGGTTCACCCCGGCGGGCGAGGAGATGACGGAGCGGGACTGGTACGCGCCGGCGGCCGCGCTGGGCATGTACCTCTCCGGGCGGGACATCCCGGGCCGCGACGAGCGGGGCCGGCAGGTGACGGACGACAGCTTCCTGATGCTGCTGCACGTCGGCGACCGGCCGGCGCACTGGATCCTGCCGGGGGCTCCGTGGGCCGAACGGTACGAGCTGGTGCTGGACACCTCGTGCGAGGGCCAGGAGGCGGCCCCCGGCACCTGCCACCGGGGCGGGGAGGTCCTCACCGTCCCGGCCCGGTCGGTCCTGCTGTTCCGGGTGGCGGATTGAGCCGGAACCGGGGTGAGCCGGGCTCGGGGTGAGCCGGGCTCGGGAGCCGGGCCCGGGGTGGGCCGGGACCGCTCCGGGCCGTCCCGCGGCGGCTTCCGGACGCGGTGCGGGATCGGGAGCGGGGCCCGCCGGCGGCCCTGCGATGATGTGGCCGTCGTACACGCGTGCACCTGCACACGCGTGCCATCGAGGAGGTCAGGGGTACGCATGGCGAGTGTCGGGACCGCGCTGAGGGAGCTGCGCGGGGCGCAGAAGCCGGCGAAGGGGGTGTCGCTGTATTCGAGGTTCGCCAACCGGCCCGCCGGGCGCTACCTCGCCGCCGGGTCGTACGCGCTCGGGCTCACCCCGAACCAGGTGACCCTGGTCAGCGCCGCCCTCAGCTTCGCCGGCGCCGCGGCGGTCGCGCTGGTCGCGCCCTCCTGGGGACTGGGGGCGGCCGTCTGGGCCCTGCTCGCCCTCGGCTTCGCCTTCGACTCGGCCGACGGCCAGCTGGCGCGGCTGCGCGGGGGCGGCAGCGCCGCCGGCGAGTGGCTCGACCACGTCGTGGACTGCGCCAAGCTCACCGCGCTGCACACCTGCGTACTGATCGCCTTCCACCGGTTCCCGGCCGAGTACGGGACGGGCTCGGCCGGCTGGCTGCTGGTGCCGCTGGCCTTCCAGTTCGCCGCGGTCGTCACCTTCTTCGGCGGGCTGCTGACCGAGAAGCTCAAGCCGAAGCCGGCTCCGGGGAGCCCCGCCGCCGCGCCGTCGACCGTGCGCGCGGTGGCGTTGCTGCCCGTGGACTACGGGGTGTTCTGCCTGGTCTTCCTGCTGCTCGGCGGCGGGGAGCTGTTCCGCTGGGGCTACGCGGTTCTGGGCGCGGCCGCCGTGCTGTTCCTGCTGGCGTTCCTCGCGAAGTGGTACCGGGAGCTCAGCGCCGTTCCGCGGTGAGGGGGGCCGGGCCCCCGAGGGGTTCGGCGAGCGCGTCCAGTGCCCGGCGCAGTTGGGTGCTGGACGTGTGCACCGTGTACGGGAAGTAGACGACGTCGACCCCGTGGACGGCGAAGTCCTTCTCCAGGCGCTCGCCCTTGGGCGTGCCGCGCCAGTCGTCGCCCTTGAAGATCACGTCGAAGCGGACCTGCTTCCAGGTCTCCACCTTGTCCGGGACCGTCTCCACGAAGGCGGCGTCGACGTACTTGACGCTGCGGACGATTTCCAGCCGTTCGACGAGCGGGATCATCGGGCGGCGCCCCTTGGCCAGTTCCGCCATCTCGTCGGAGACCACCCCGGCCACGAGGTAGTCGCAGCGGCTCCGGGCGTGCCGGAGGATATTGAGATGTCCTATATGGAACAGATCGTACGCACCTGGCGCATAGCCGACCCGGTACGGCCTGCGCGTAGACGCGCCAACGTCGGACATGTCCTGCTCCGTCATCTGTTACCCCCCAGCGACCACACCCCCCGGTGTGGCGGATCAGCAGACAATAGCGTGCACGTTCCCCACCGTGTCGGTGAACGAATAGGGTGACGTGCGCATCATCCAGGGGAAGAGGGGACGCTCAGTGTCCAGATCCGGTCACCGGCGCCTGCTGCTGGTTTCCACCAATTACGCTCCCGAGCACGCGGGCATCGGCCCGTACGCGACGCAGATCGCGGAGCACTGGGCGGATCTCGGCCACGAGACTCACGTCCTGGCGGGCATGCCGCACTACCCGGCGTGGTCGCTCGAACCGGAGTACAGGGGGGCGCTCCGGCGCACGGAGGAGCGCGCCGGGGTGCGTGTGCACCGGCGTGCGCACACCGTGCCGGCGCGTCAGACCGCCGTGAAGCGGGCGCTTTTCGAAGGATCGATTCTGCTGCACGGCGCCGTGGCTCCGCCGCGGATGCCGAAGCCGGACGCGGTCCTGGCCCAGATGCCCAGCCTGGCCGGCGGGGTCCTGGCCGCACGGCTCGCGGCGAAGTGGAAGGTCCCGTACGTCCCGGTCGTCCAGGACCTGATGGGGGCCGCCGCCGCACAGAGCGGGATCAGCGGCGGCGACAAGGCGGCCGCCGTGGCGGGCCGCGCCGAGGCCTACGCCCTGAAGCGGGCCACCCTCGTCGGCGTCATCCACGAGACCTTCGTGGACCGCGTCGTCGGCATGGGCGTGGACCCCGCGAAGATCCGCCTCGTGCCCAACTGGTCCCACGTGGCGGTGCCGACCAAGCCGCGCGGGGAGACCCGCCGCCACCTGGGCTGGGCCCCCGGCCAGACGGTCGTCCTGCACTCCGGGAACATGGGCCTCAAGCAGGGGCTGGAAGTCCTCGTCGGCGCCGCCCGGCTGGACCCCGACGTCCGGTTCGTCCTGATGGGCGACGGCAGCCAGCGCTCGGCCCTCGCCGACCTCGCGGCCGACGTACCGAACCTTGACATCATCCCCCCTGCCGCTGACGGCGAGTTCCCGGATATCCTCGCGGCGGCGGACGTTCTGGCGGTCACGCAGCACGCCGCCGTACTGGACATGAGCGTGCCGTCGAAGCTCACCTCCTACTTCCAGGCCGGCCGGCCCGTCGTCGCCTCCGTGGCGGCGCAGGGCGGGACCGCCCAGGAGGTGGAACGTTCGGGCGCAGGGGTCCTCGTACCGCCGGAGGACCCCGGCGCCCTGCTGAAGGCCGTACGGGCCCTGGCCGAGGACCCGGACGGCGCGGACGCGCTGGGCGCGGCCGGGCCCCGCCACGTGGCGGCGCACCTGAGCCGCGAGGCGGGCCTGGCCCGCATCGACGCACTGATAGACGAAGCACTTGGGGGTCCCCGGACGTGATCGAGACGAACCGCCCGGCAGCGGCCCCGGCCGACGACGAGCCCGACCTCCTCAGAGACCAGTTCCGCCAGCTCCTGCGCTACCGCAGGCTCATCGGCGCGGGCATCGGGATCGGCCTGCTGGGCGGCGTCTACCTCGGCGTGTCCACGGCCGACACCTACGTCGCGACCGCCGACGTGGTGCTGCGCGCCCCGACCGACGACCCGTTCAACCCGAGCCTCGCCCCCGACAAGGCGATCAACATCGGCTCCGAGCGGCAGGTCGCGCTCAGCTCCTCCATAGCCAACGAGGCCGCGAAGAAGCTCGGCGTGTCCGCCAAGGACTTCGGCGCCCTGCGCAGCGGCCTCCAGGTGACCAACCCGCCGCAGACCATGGTGCTCCGGTTCACCTACACCGCGTCCTCCCCCAAGGAGGCCGCGAAGCGGGCCAACGCGATGACCGGCGCCTACCTGCTCAAGCGGCAGGAGTCCCTCGACGCCACCCGCGACAAGATGGTCAAGGGCTACCAGGAGCAGCGCGACCCGGTCGCCAAGCAGCTCGACGAGCTGGCCAAGGAGATCGCGCGGATGCCCGCGGGCGCCGCGCGCGACGCCGCCACCTCCAGCAAGACGGACCTGCAGAGCGAGGTCGGCGGCTACAACGGCAAGATCACCAAGCTCCAGGCCCTGGACATGACGCCGGGCCGGGTCACCAGCGCCGCGACCGCGCCCACCTCGACCGACGGCCCCGGCATCCTGATGTCGCTCGCGCTGGGCGCGGCCGTCGGCCTCGCGCTCGGCCTGCTCGCCGCCTGGGTCCGGCTCGTCTTCGACCCGGCGCCCCGCTCCGAGGGCGACGTGGCCCGCGCCCTGCGGGCACCCGTACTGGGCTACCTGCCCCGGGACAAGACCGGCGGCGGACCGCTGCTGGCGGCCGGCGAGGCCGATCCGCGCCTCGCCGAGGAGTACCGCTCGGTGGCCTTCCGGCTCGCCTACGACGCCCGCTTCGCCGACCGGCGCCGGCTGCTCGTCGTCGCCCCGCGCGGCAGCAGCGAGACGGCCGCGGCGGTCGCCGTGAACCTGGCCGCCTCCTTCGCGGAGACCGGCAAGGACGTCCTGCTCATCGAGGCCGACCTGCGCACCCCGGTCCTGGCCAGCCAGCTGCCGACGGACGCCGGCGGCCGGCCGCGCTGGAGCCGGACCCCGGGCGGCAAGCCGACCGGGCGCCACGGCGACTCCGAGTGGCCCGACGGGCGCCAGCTCGTCGTGGACGCCGGGGAGTCCGGCTCCTTCGACCTGATCCCCGGCGAGCGGGCGCGCAACGTGCCCCGCGCGCTGACCTCGGCCCGCGCCACCCAGCTGATCTCCGAGGCCGACTCCCCCAACTCCACCGTCATCGTGCTCGCGCCGCCGGTGCTCTCCTACGCCGACGCCCTCGCCCTGGTCGACCGCGTCGACGGGGTGCTGGTCGTCTGCGACCCGCGGGCGGTGCACCGCACCGACCTGTCCCGCATCCGCGAGCTGATCAGCGGCGCCGGCGGCACCGTCCTCGGCGCCGTGCTGCACGCGCCGCTGCCCGGCGAGAAGCGCAAGGGCAAGGGCGGCTCGGCCGGTCCGGGCCCGGACGCCCCCGCCGGACCCGCGCCGCGGCCGGAGCCCCAGCCGATCCCGTACGAGGTCGCCGAGGCCGAGCAGCACATCCCCGGTGACGGCACCGACACGGTCGCCCTGCGCACCGTCCGCACGGGCCGGCGGTGAGCCGGCGCGGCCTCTCGGCGGTCGCGTCGGTCCTGGACCAGGCGGCGTCCAGCGCCACGAACATCCTGGTGCTGGTGCTGGCCGCCCGGCTCTCCTCGGCGGCCGGCTTCGCCGACTTCTCGATGGTGTACGTGGCGTTCAGCGTGCTGCTCGGGCTGAACATGGCCTACGTGGGCCAGAGCGTGGTCCTGGAGAAGGGCGCGGGCCTCGGCGCGGTCTGCCGGTCCGCCGTCGGCTTCACGGCGGCCGCCTCTGCGGTGGCGGGCGCACTGCTGGCCCTGGTGGGACTGGTGCTCCCCGGCGCCGCCGGACGGGCCTTCCTCTGCCTGGGCCTCGTGCTGCCGGCGGTGCTGCTCCAGGACGGGCTGCGGTACTGCTTCTCCGCGCTGCGCGCTCCCGAACGGGCCCTGGCCGCCGACGCGCTGCGGCTGGTGTGCGTCCTGGCGGCGCTGGCGCTGCAGCCCCGGGGGGCCTCCGCGGGGCGCCTCGTCCTGGTGTGGGGCCTGTCCGCACTGCCGGCGCTGGCGCTCGGGCTGTGGCTGCTGCGCCCGTACGTCCGGGGCGTGCGCGCCGACCTGCGGCCGTACCTGCGCCGCGGACACCTCGGACAGCGGTTCGCCGTGGAGTTCGCGGTGGGCAACGGCTCCAGCCAGCTCGCCGTGCTCGGCCTCGGCGTCTTCGCGACCCCGCTGGCCGTCGGAGCGCTGCGGGGTGCGACGACCCTCTTCGGGCCGCTGAACGTGCTGTTCACCTCGGCCGGCGCCTTCGGACCGCCGGTGGTGGGCCGGGCCGCGGGCAAGCGGGGCGTCATCCGGCTCACCGCGCTCCTGGGCGGCGTGCTCGCGTTCCTGGGGGCCGGCTGGGGCGCCGTGCTGTACGCCCTCCCCGACCGGGTGGGCTCCTCGCTGCTCGGCGACACCTGGCAGGCGGCGTCCGCGCTGCTGCCGGCCACGGGCGCCCAGTACGCGGTCATGGGGCTCGGCACCTGCGCCCTGCTGACCCTGCGGGTGCTCAACCCGAAGGCCACGCTGTCCCTGCAGGTGGTGTTCTCGCTGCTCTCGGTGGGCCTGCTGCTGGGCGGCTACGCCCTGTGGGGGGTCGTCGGCGCCGCCTGGGGGCTGGCGCTGGGCTCCGCCGCCAAGGCGGCCGCGGGCTGGCTCCGCGCGGCCCGGCTGGAGGTCCCCGTACCGGCCGCCGGACCGGACCGGTCCGTCACCCGCGCCTGAGCACCGCCCCCGGGGCGCGGCAGGCCCTCAGCGCAGGGTGGTGCCCTTGTCCTGGCGGTACGTGGCCACCAGCGCGAGGCAGATGGCCGCGATGGCCACGCGGCCCGAGGCCTGGAGCAGTGGTCCGCGCAGCAGGATGAAGGAGTAGCCGGCGACCAGCGGCACCACCACGGAGATCAGGCTGCCCGGTGGGGACCGGCGGGTGGCGCGCTTGGCGTACCGGCGGTCGACGCGGGCGGCGGCGTACCCCAGGCCGAGCAGCCCGGCCGTCATGCCGAGCGGGCCGAAGTCGATCCACAGCTCCGCCCAGATCGGGGAGGAGAGGTTGGTGTTCACCGTGCCCATCCACTGGCCGACCATCACACCGGTGTCGCGTGCCTTGCCGGGCCACATCGAGCGCGGCACCGCGAAGAAGACCGATCCGGCGAGCTGGCGCCCGTAGGAGTGGCCGGGGCCCGACTCGGCGTAGGTGATGGTGTTGGCGAACATGCCGATCTGGTCGTAGTCCTTGAGCGCCATCGGCTCCAGGAAGGACGTGGTCTCGACCGGCTTGTAGTTCTTCTCGTCGTACCGGAAGCGGTCCGCGAAGGGGAAGACCAGGAGCGCGATCACCACGGCCATGGACAGCGCCACCCGGTACATCGCGGCGCTCACCGGGAAGACGGTGAAGAGCAGCGCGAACATGACGGTGAGGAACCAGTAGCGGGGGTTGGAGATCGGGTTGTTGACGACCAGGTTCAGCGCGGCCAGCGCGCACCAGGTCACGATGATCGAGACCTTGCGGCGGGCGAACTTCGAGGTGATCAGCCAGCGCGTGTAGAGCAGCAGGGAGAGCAGCGCCGGGACGGTGCCGAAGCCGCGCAGCAGGGCCTGGCTCGCCTGGCCGTCGCTGGACAGCCCCGCTTCCTCGATGCCCGCGATGATCTCCTGGCGGCTGGAGAAGAAGACCGCGGGCCCGCCCAGCTTCACGACGAAGGCCGCGCTGCACACGAAGGACAGGACCGTCAGCAGTTGCAGCCGCCGCCGGTGGGCCATGACGGGGCGCTGCTCCTTGCGGGAGCCGGCGGCGCGGACGGTGGGCCGGTGCCGGGCGAGCAGGACGCCCACGTCGAAGGCGAGGCAGCCGATCAGGACCAGGCCGATGGCGAGGGTCAGGTCCGAGCGCGGGCCGACGACGGGGGTCGGCACCCGGCCGAGGACGGCCTGGGCGAGGGGCGCGACGCCCATGGCCATGTAGACGAAGAGCCAGAAGGAGCCCTGGAGCAGCTTGCGGCGGCTGGTGAGCACCATCGCGGACAGCCGGGCCCCCGCGTACATGGTGAGCAGGAGCTGGAGCCAGAAGGCCGCGTCGCGCTGGCCGTCGCCGGTCTGGACGGCGACGAAGAGCGGCAGGAAGACGGTGAACCCGAGGGCCAGCGGGACCGACAGGGCACGGGAGAGCAGGGTGCGCGGGGTGGTGACCCTGCCCCACTGGGCCTCGTCCTCGGCGGGGTGCGCCACGGGCGCGACGGCGGGCCTGCGTATGTCCGTTGCCACTGCGCCCCCGCCCGACGTGCCTGATCCGGGCGCAGTCTAGTCTGAGCCGTCGGCGCACGGGGAGGCGCCGTCGGGGGTGGACGAAGGGGACTCGGGTGCGGGATCTTCCTGCCTTCACGCTGGCCGGATACGACAAGGGGCGCGGGCTGCTGACCCAGGCGCTCTGGTTCGCCGTGATGAACACGCTGTTCACGAGCTGGTTCTGCCCGGCACGGCTGCGGGTGGCGCTGCTGCGGGCCTTCGGCGCGAAGATCGGCGAGGGCGTGCTGATCCGGCACCGCGTGCGCGTGCTGTGGCCGTGGAAGCTCACCGTCGGGGACCACACCTGGATCGGCGAGGGCGTCTGGCTGCTCAACCTGGAGCCGGTGGTGATCGGTTCGCACGCGTGCCTCTCGCAGGAGGCGATGCTGTGCACCGGCTCGCACGACCACCGGGCCGCCGACTTCCGCTACCGCAACGCCCCGATCACCGTCGGGGACGGCGCGTGGGTGGCGGTCCGGGCGACCGTCCTGGCCGGGGTGACCCTGGGCCGCTGCGCGGTCGCGGGCGCGGGGGCCGTCGTGCACAAGGACCTGCCGGAGCTGACCCTGCAGACCCAGGACGGGCGTCGCCGCCCGGTGGAGGAGCCCAAGTGAGAGTCCTGCACGCCGTCACCCTGCACTCCCCCTCGCACGCCTTCGGCGGGCCGGTCCGGGTCGCCCTGAACCTGGCGAAGGGGCTGCGGTCCCGCGGCCACGAGGCCCGGCTGCTGGCTCTGGGCGAGGGCTTCGAGGAGCCCTGGCCGACCGAGGTCGAGGGGGTTCCCGCCAGGCTCTTCCCCGCACGCCGGCTGCTGCCCCTGGGCTTCAGCGGGATCACGTCCCCGGCGCTGCTCGCCTCGGCGGGCCGCCTGGTGCGGGAGGCGGACGTGGTCCACGTCCACCTCGCGCGGGACCTGGTGACCCTGCCGGTGGCGCTGGCGGCCCTGCGGGCCGGCAAGCCGCTGGTGCTCCAGACCCACGGCATGGTGGACCCGAGCGGACGGCTGCTGGCCAAGGTGCTCGACGCGGTGGCGGTACGCCGGCTGCTGCGTGCCGCGGACGCGGTGCTGTACCTGACCCCGCACGAGCGCGAGGGCCTCGACGCGGTGGCCGGCGCCCCGCTCGCCCGCGCCGTACGACTCGTCAACGGCACCCCGGCGCAGGAGGAGCGGCCTCCCCTGGAGGGGCCGCCGCGCATCCTGTACGCGGCGCGGCTGCAGGCCCGCAAGCGGCCGGTGGACTTCGTGGACGCCGTCCCGGCGGTCCTGGCGGCGCACCCGGGCGCGGAGTTCGTCGTGGCCGGCCCCGACGAGGGCGAGCGGGCCGCCGTGCTGCGCCGGATCGCGGAGCTGGGGCTGGCGGACCGGGTCCACGTCCCCGGGGCGCTGAGCGGGCGGGACGTGCTGCGGGAGCTGCGGCGCGCGCACGTCTACGTACTGCCGTCCGTGGACGAGCCGTTCCCGATGTCGGTGCTGGAGGCGCTGTCCGTGGGCGTTCCCGCGGTGGTGACCCATTCCAACGGCCTGGCCCGCGAGATCGCGGCGGCCGGCGCGGGTCATGCGGTCGCGCCCGGCCCGGCGGGCGTGGCGGCGGCGGTCCTGGCGCTGCTGGAGCCGGCCGCGAACCGCAAGGCGTCGGCGGCGGCCCGCACCCTGGCGGCCGGGTCCTTCTCGATGGACTCGGTCCTGGACACCCTGCTGCCGGTGTACGAGGGAGCCCTTCGGGGCTGACGGCCCGCGCCGCGGTTCCTCGGGTGCCGCGGTTCGTCAGATGACGTCCCGGCGCTCCTCGACCACCGGGACGGCGCCCAGGGTGCGGCGGCGCTTGAGGACGCTCGTGTACACGGCGAGGCCGATGGCGCCCACCGCCATCATGATCAGGCCGACCAGGTCGACGTCGACGCTCTCCATCTCCCAGTCGGTCGCGAAGGTGAGGATCGCCCCCACCACGATCAGACCGATGCAGCCACCAAGGCCGGTCATAGGGCTCGCCTCCGAAAAGTCGGTGTCGTCTTCGCGCTCTGGCTCCGCGGGTACCCCCGGTCCGGACGCGAAAACGCCCCCGCGGGCCGGTAGTTGGCTGCGGGGGCGTCCGTGGGGCGCGCGGGCTACGCGGGCACCCAGGCGTAGCAGCCCGTCGAGTTGAACGTGGCGGTGCCGCCCGGGACCGTCGCGGTGGTCTTCTCCCCCGCCTTGGGCGGGGTCTCCGGGCCGGAGGCCAGGACGGAGCCGTCCTTGCCCTTCGCCTCCCACGTGCAGTTCGCGGCCTGCGTCAGCGCGCGGTACGTGCCGGGCGCCGGCGAGGTCCGGGGGCCTTCGGGGAAGCCCTTCTCGGCCGCCGCGAGGATCGGCTTCTGCTCCGGGCACAGCAGGTTGATCGCGTCCTTGGCGCCGGCGATCTCCCCGGCGATGACGGACCCGACGGCCGCGTCCTTGTCCCGCTTCGCGGTGCGCTCCACCCGCTGGCAGGACTCGTGTCCGGTCTGCAGGACGGCGGCCGGGTCCATCTTCTCCGGCACGCGGCCGCTCAGGTACTTCTTCTCCTGCGCCGTGAAGCTGCCCGTCTTCGGGGTGAGCCGGGCGTCCGGGAGCATGGAGCCCGTCGGCTTGGCCTCGGGCGGGGCCTCCGCCGTCGCGGGGGTGTCCGCCGGGTCGGGGACCGCCGACGAGGCCGGCGGCTTCGCCTTCGCCTGCGAACCGGAGCCGGCCTTGTCGCCGCCGGAACTGCAGGCGGTCAGCGTGAGTGCGGCGGCCAGCAGAACAGCAGCCGCTGCGGGGCGTCGGTACATCGGATGGCTCCCGTACTTGCTGGGTGGGACAGGGGTGCGGGGCCCGGCCGGGAAG
>NZ_JBHXSC010000008.1:0-57234 GCF_042716505.1 Streptomyces sp. NPDC058674 | reverse complement strand
CGGCGGGGGGTCTGCGTGGGGGCGGCGCCCCCCAAACCCCCCCCGGGGGGGGGGGTTCGGCCCCGGGTGGGCCCCCCTTCCTGGGGGGGGGGCCCGGGGGGGGGGGGCCCGGCGGGCCCGGCCGGCCCCCGCACGCCGTCAGACGGTTACTTCGGGCCGAAGGTGAGGACCAGCTTGGGAGTGCCCTCCGCCGCGGTCGACTCCGCGGACCAGATCCACAGCGGGTCGGTGCCCGTGCTCGTCAGGCCCAGGCTGTAGCTGCTGCCCAGGACCGCGGAGACCGCGGCCGTGTCCAGCTCGACGGTGTGGGCCGCCGAGCCGTCCGGCACGCCCGCGATGGTGCCGAGCGGGGTGGTGCCGAGGGTGGGCTTGGTCTTGAAGGTGGTGCCCGCCCCGCTCCAGGTGCCGGTGACCGGGACCACGGACACGGTGTCGGCGGTGCCGGCGCCCGTCTGCGTGGTGGTCTTGACCTGGAGGGACGCGGACTTCAGGACCTGTCCGGCCGGGGCGGCCGGGAGGCTGAAGCGCAGGTACGTCTCGTACGCCGAGGTGCCGCGCACGGCGAGCGAGGTGGACGCGCCGTAGGCGGTGCTCGGAGCGCCCTGGTTGATGTAGGTGTCCTCGGTCGCGGTGACCTCGGAGACCGACTCGGCGGGCGCCTTGGCCAGCTCGAAGTGGTTCTTGACCTGGGCCTGGGTGAGCGCCGTGGGGTAGACGGCCGTCTCGTCGATCTGTCCGGCGAAGAAGTTGCTCGTCGGACGGTTGGGCCAGCCGGCCAGGCTGTCGCCGCCGACGTGCCAGAAGCCCGCGAAGTTCTGCGTGCTGGCTGCGTTGAGCGTGCCCTTGCTCTGGCCGTCCACGTACAGCGCCATGCCGCCGGGGCCCTGGGTGGCGACCACGTGGTGCCACTTGTTGTCGTTGTACGTGTCGAACAGGCCGGTGGAGATGGTCCTGCTGGAGCCGTTGTAGGTGCCGAAGATCAGCCGGCCCGTGTTGGTCATGTAGACCTGGCGGTCGTAGGTGCCGCTGTTGCGGTCGGTGTTGTTGCCGAAGCCGACCAGCTTGCCGCCGCGGTTGGTGTTCGTCTTGAACCAGGTCTCGATGGTGAAGGCGGCGCCGACCGTCTGGCGGCGGTCGCTGTGGACCTGCTGGCTGGTGCCGTTGAAGCCCATGGCCGTGCTGGCGCCGGTGACGGCGCCGGGGCTCTGGCGCAGGGCCGGGGCGTTCAGCTGGATGCCGCTGGTGTTGCCGCCGTTGGAGGAGTCGGCGACGTACGGGCTGACCGCGTCGTCGTAGCGCCAGTACAGCTGGGCGCCGTCCGCGCGGACCTGGTTCGGGTACGGCTGGACCGAGGCCGGGACCGTCACCGCGGCGGTGGCCGACAGCGCGCTGGTGTTGCCGGCGGCGTCGGTCGCGGTCACGCGGTAGGTGTACGACTGGCCGGCCTTGACCGTGGTGTCGTTCCAGGAGGCCTGGGGACGCCGCCACTCCAGGGAGTCGGCGGTCATGGTGTGGATCGGCGAGACCGAGCCGTTGCGGTAGATGCGGTACGTCAGCTTGCTGTCGTCCGCGTCGTAGCTGGTGCGCCAGCGGACCTGGGCCTCACCGGGCTTGACACTGGCGGCGCTGGCCACCGGGGTGGTCGGCGCGCCGACGTCGCCGGTGGAGGCGAAGCGGGTCAGGCCCCACTGCGGCTTGCCGTTGATGAGGGTGAACTCGCCGCCGACCCACATGTACCTGACGTCGTTCTTCTCGGCCACGGCCATGACGCGCGGGCCGATGCCCTCGGTCAGCTCCATGCCGTCGTTGGCCGTGGGGTGCCACCCGAGCTTGCCCGGACCGCGCACGAAGCCGTCCACGGGCGCGGGGGCGGCGCCGTCGTGGTCGGTCGGCTGGGCCAGCAGGAAGTGCCGCTTGCCGTCGGGGAACTCCTGCTCGGTGGAGCAGTCGTGCGCGTGCGAGGAGCTGTAGAGCACTCCGTCGTAGGGCAGGACGAACTGGGTGGCGCCGAGGCAGCGGTCGCGCCACTTCTCGGTGAAGTCGCTGAGCTTCAGGCCGATGCGGCCGTCGAAGACGCCGCCGCCGGAGCCCTCGTTGCCCGTGTAGAAGCCGGTGTCGTCGGTGGAGATGTCCTTGACGACCGAGTTCGACGGGATGTTGGTGTAGGTCTTGGTGAGCGCGCCGGTGGCGGAGTTGACCACGGCCAGCGCGTGCGTGTTGGACCCGTTGACGGAGAAGAAGTCGCCGCCGAGCAGCACGTTCTTGCCGTCGGGGGTGACCTCGACGGCGCGGCCCGGCTCGTCGGCGTTGGCGACGAAGGGCTTCAGCGCGCCGGAGGAGGCGTCGACCGCGGCGAACCGCTCGCGGGTCGCGCCCTCCACGCTGAAGAAGTCGCCGGCCGCGTACAGGGTGTCGTCGGTCACGGCGAGCCCGCGCACGGTGGCGGCGAAGCTCGGGTGGAACGAGGCCTTGGGGGTGCAGCTCGCGATGTCGATCGCGGCGACGCTGGAGACCGGGGTGCCGTTGACGGCGCCGAAGTACCCGCCCGCGTACAGGGTCTTGCCGTCCTTCGAGACGACCAGCGCCCGGACCGTCGCCGATCCCTCGCCGACGGTGAAGGAGAGCTTGCAGGCGGTCGGGTTGCCCGTCGCGGCGTCGAGCGCGACGAAGTTCACGGCGTCCTGCTCGGCGCCCGCGGCGCCCTCGGGCGGACGCACCGCCGAGAAGGTCCCGCCGGCGAAGACGGTGCCGTTCGCCTGGGCCATCGCCCAGACGACGCCGTTCGTCTGCCAGGTCGGCAGGTTGTCGGCGGTGAATGCCACGGGCTGGGTGATGGCGGACGCCTGAGGCATCAGCACCAGCCCTATGCCGGCGCCGGCACCGGCCAGTGACAGGACGAGGGCAGCAGTCAGCCCTCTGGATCTACGCATGAGCCCCCCAGGGCAATCGCCCGGTTTGATGGCTGAAATTGTCCGAACAGCCATATGTACTGGGCGCAGACTAGGGCTCGCGCAGGGCCCGGTCACCTCACTTGACCCCTTGCATACCAAATTGGAATCAACAGGGTTCCGCAAGGAGGGTGCACTACGGACATACGGCAGGTTTGCCCCGGTCACGCGCGCACGAGACGGCGCGGATGACCGGGACACGACACAGGGTAGGGGAAGGGCGGGGCCTCAGCGGTCGATGCGGACCGTCACGCCGGCCAACTGGTCCTCCACCTGGCGGATGTCGGCGTCCACCATGATCTTGGCCAGATCCGCCACCAGGACCGTCGGCTTCCAGCCGAGCAGCTCCTGGGCCTTGGAGGCGTCGCCGATGAGGGCGTCGACCTCGCTGGGGCGCTCGTACTTGGGGTCGTAGCGCACGTGCTCGTTCCAGTCGAGACCGGCGTGGGAGAAGGAGGCCTCGACGAACTCGCGGACCGTGGCGGCCACGCCGGTGGCGACCACGTAGTCGGTCGGCTCGTCCTGCTGGAGCATCCGCCACATCGCGTCCACGTACTCCGGGGCGTAGCCCCAGTCGCGGACGGCGTCGAGGTTGCCGAGGTAGAGCTTCTCCTGGAGTCCGGCCTTGATCCGGGCGACCGCGCGGGTGATCTTGCGGGTTACGAAGGTCTCGCCGCGGCGCGGGGACTCGTGGTTGAAGAGGATCCCGTTGACGGCGAACATGCCGTAGGCCTCGCGGTAGTTCACCGTGGTCCAGTACGCGAACACCTTGGCGGCGCCGTACGGGCTGCGCGGGTGGAACGGCGTGCCCTCGTTCTGCGGGGGCGGGGTGGCACCGAACATCTCGGAGGAGGAGGCCTGGTAGATGCGCGTGTCGATGCCGCTGGCCCGGATCGCCTCCAGCAGCCGCAGGGCGCCGAGGCCGGTCACGTCACCGGTGTAGAGGGGCGCGTCGAAGGAGACGCGGACGTGGGACTGCGCGCCGAGGTTGTAGACCTCGTCGGGCCGTATCTCGCGCAGCAGGTTCACCAGGGCGACGCCGTCGGAGAGGTCGGCGTGGTGCAGGACGAAGGACCGGTTCGCGGTCTGCGGGTCCTGGTAGACGTGGTCGATCCGCTCCGTGTTGAAGCTGGAGGAGCGCCGCACGAGCCCGTGCACCGTGTAGCCCTTGGAGAGCAGGAGCTCGGCGAGGTACGAGCCGTCCTGCCCGGTGACGCCGGTGATCAGTGCGGTCTTGCCCATGGGGTCCCCTTGGTGGTGGTCGGTGCTGTTCGTTGTGGTGAGGCGGTGCCTCGGTGCGCGTGCGGCAGGCCCCGGCAGGGGGGCGCGCCGCGCGTACGGGCCACGGCCCGGGGGCTGGATGGGTACCGTACACGTCCGTTCGGGACGTCTTTGCAGGGGATTCCGGCCTCGACCGGTGCGGGCACGGCGGGTGCGGGCGCGGGGCCCCGGGGCGTGGACCGGCCCGGCTCCCGCCGGAGCGGACTGGCATCATCGGCGGTATGACAAGTTCGTTGCCGCTCCTGCCCCCGAACGCCCGCGTCTTCGTCGCCGGCCACCGCGGCCTCGTGGGGTCCGCCGTCGCCCGGCGGCTGACCGCCGACGGCCACGAGGTGCTCACCCGGGGCCGCGCCGACCTCGACCTTCGCGACGCCGCCGCAACCGGGGCGTACCTGAAGGACGTCCGCCCGGACGCCGTCGTGCTGGCCGCCGCCAAGGTCGGGGGCATCATGGCCAACAGCACCTACCCGGTGCAGTTCCTGGAGGACAACCTCAAGATCCAGCTCAGCGTCATCGCCGGCGCGCACTCCGCCGGCGTGCACCGCCTGCTGTTCCTGGGCTCCTCCTGCATCTACCCGAAGCTGGCCCCGCAGCCGATCAGCGAGGACGCGCTGCTGACCGGCCCGCTGGAGCCGACGAACGAGGCCTACGCCCTGGCGAAGATCGCCGGCATCGTCCAGGTCCAGTCGTACCGCAAGCAGTACGGCGCCTCGTACATCTCGGCGATGCCGACGAACCTCTACGGCCCGGGGGACAACTTCGACCTGGAGTCCTCGCACGTCCTGCCGGCCCTCGTGCGGCGCTTCCACGAGGCCGCCGCCGAGGGGCGGGACGAAGTCACCCTGTGGGGTTCCGGCACCCCCCGCCGCGAGTTCCTGCACGTCGACGACCTGGCCGCCGCCTGCACGGTGCTGCTGAACGGCTACGACGGCGACGAGCCGGTCAACATCGGCTGCGGTGAGGACCTGACCATCAGGGAACTGGCCGAGACGGTCGCCGAGGTGACCGGCTTCCGCGGCCGCCTGGCCTGGGACACCTCCAAGCCGGACGGGACGCCCCGCAAGCTGCTGGACGTGTCCCGCCTGACCTCGCTCGGCTGGAAGCCCGGCATCCCGCTGCGGGACGGCATCGCCGCCACCTACCGGTGGTGGCGCGAGCAGGGCTGATCCCACAGCGGCGGCCCCTCAGTACGCGCCGCGACCGTCGACGACGGCGCGGAGCGTGCGGCCCATGACGTCGACGTCACTGGTGAAGGACCAGTTGTCCACGTACTGCAAGTCGAGCTGAATCGTTTCATCCCAGGACAGGTCGGACCTTCCGCTGATCTGCCACAGTCCCGTCATCCCCGGCCGCACGGTGAGTCGGCGCAGCTCGACGTCGTCGTACTCCGCCACCTCCTCCGGCAGCGGCGGGCGCGGGCCGACCAGCGACATGTGGCCGGTGAGCACGTTGAACAGCTGCGGCAGCTCGTCCATCGAGGTGCGGCGCAGCAGCCGGCCGATCCGGGTCACGCGGGGGTCGCGGCGCATCTTGAACATCAGGCCGTCGTTCTCGTTGGCCCCGGCCAGCTCCGCCTTGCGCGCGTCGGCGTCCACGACCATCGTGCGGAACTTCCACATGACGAACGGCTCGCCGCCCCGGCCGATGCGGCGCTGCCGGTAGAAGGCGGGGCCGCGCGAGCCGATCCGTATCGCCAGGACGATCGCGAGGAAGAACGGGGAGAGCAGCACCAGCCCGATCGCCGCGCCCGCCCGGTCGAGGGCGGACTTGAGGAAGGTCTGCACGCCCCGGCTGACGGGCGGCACGACGCGCAGCATGGCGAGCCCGCCCGCGGACAGGGTCTCCAGCCGCTTGACGGATACCTCCACCAGTCCGGGGAAGACGGCCAGTTCCAGGTTGGCGTCGTGCAGGGCCCAGGCGACGCGGCGCAGCCGCTCCCCCGCGAACCGCGCGCCGGGGGCGACCAGCACCAGGTCGGCGTGGTGGCTGCGGACGGCGCCGAGCACGGCCGAGGAGTCGCCGTGGGACTCCTGCGGCATCACCTCGCCGAGCCGGGCGGCGACGGGGACGCCGCTGGTGAGGGGCCCGGATCCGACCGGGACCACGCCGACGACCACGTACGGGTGGTCGGTGCGCGCGGCCAGGTGGGCGATGACGTCCTCGGCGGCGTCGGGCTCGCCGACGACCAGGACCCGGCTGACGGCCTGGGCCTCCCGGCGGGCCGCGGAGAGGTGACGGTAGGTCAGTTTGCGGCTGGCGACGGTGATGAGCAGAGCGGGCACCAGGGCCCCGAGCGCGGACAGCCGGGGGGTGTCCTCCTCGGTGACCACGCGCGCCACGGCGAGCACGCCGATGAGAATCAGCCAGTCGTGTACGACCGGCAGGACACCGCGCGATTCACCGAGCGCCCGGGACGTGTAGCGGCGCCGCAGGGCCTGCACGCCGGTCCAGGCGAGCGCGGCGCCGATGGCGCAGTAGAGCGGCCTGACCTGCTGGGCGGCCGCGAAGACGAGCCCTACGGGAAGGGCTGCGCCCAGGACGTCGGCGGAGACTGCGGCGGGCAGGTACCAGCGGGCCTTGTCGCCGAGCCGCCGTGCGGGCACAGCGGACTCCAGGGCCGTTCTGGCCACTCTTTGCGCAGGAAAATGGACATGCCTCATGGGCCCCCCTGGCACGTGGTCTATGACGGCGGCGGGTGTCCTTGGCTTCCCCTGGCACCGGACATCTGCCGCACCGGGAAACAGTACGACAAACGCCAGTACGGTAAATGCCGTTTGCCGCAACGAGACCTCTTGTTGCCCAAGCGTTAGCAACCGGTACCAACCGCTCCGAATGCCGGGCGCATTTTCCGCCCACGCGAAGGTGAATGGTTCGGATACCGGATACGTCTCTTCGGACAACGGACCGTTTCCAGCCAACCTTTTGACGCGACCCTGACATCGCGCCGCGCAGCTGGCACTCTTCGACCGTTCATCGCACCAGCCCTGATCTGCCCGGAGGCCCACCCAGCCGCCCGGAACCCCCCTTGCAGAAGGAGTCTGCGTTGAGGTCCACCCCCCAGAGGCGTGCCACCGCGGCCGGCGCTCTCGTAGCCGCGGCAGCCCTGCTCGCCGTCGGCATACAGTCCGGTACCGCCACCGCCGACGCGACCGCGTCCCAGGCACGCTCGGCCACCCAGCCCAACCCGGGCGCGGCCAATGCCAAACTCAGCGCTTCGGAGCGTGCGACGCTCCTCGCCGAGGCCAACTCGACCACCGCGCAGGCGGCCAGGGCCCTCGGCCTCGGCAGCGGCGAGAAGCTGGTCGTCCGCGACGTCGTCAAGGACGCGGACGGAACCACGCACACCTCGTACGAACGCACCTACGACGGTCTGCCGGTGCTCGGCGGTGACCTCACCGTCCACGCGAAGGACGGCGTCACCAAGAGCGTGACCAGGGCGACCAACCACGAGATCAAGGTCGCGGACACCAGCGCCGCCGTCACCCCGGCCGCGGCCGAGGGCCAGGCGGTCGCCGCCGCCAACGCCGAGGGCTCCAAGGATGCCAAGGCCTCCAAGGCCCCCCGGAAGGTGATCTGGGCGGCCGAGGGCGCTCCGGTGCTCGCGTTCGAGACGGTCGTCGGCGGCCTCCAGCACGACGGGACTCCGAACGAGCTGCACGTGGTCACCAACGCCAAGACCGGCGCCAAGATCACCGAGTGGCAGGCCGTCGAGACCGGCACCGGCAACACCATGTACAGCGGCCAGGTCACGCTGGGCACCTCGCAGTCGGGCAGCACCTACACGCTCACCGACGCCGCGCGCGGCAACCACAAGACGTACAACCTCAACCGGGGCTCCTCGGGCACCGGCACGCTCTTCTCCGGCCCGGACGACGTCTGGGGCAACGGACTGCCGGCCAACCTCGAGACAGCCGGCGCCGACGCCCACTACGGCGCCGCGGTCACGTGGGACTACTACAAGAACGTGCACGGCCGCAACGGCCTGCGCAACGACGGCGTGGCCCCGTACACCCGGGTCCACTACGGCAACAACTACGTGAACGCCTTCTGGCAGGACTCCTGCTTCTGCATGACGTACGGCGACGGTGACGGCAACGCCAAGCCCCTCACCTCCACCGACGTGGCCGCGCACGAGATGACGCACGGCCTGACCTCGGTCACCGGCAACATGACCTACAGCGGCGAGCCCGGCGGCCTCAACGAGGCGACCTCCGACATCATGGCGGCGGCCGTCGAGTTCCACGCCAACAACCCGCAGGACGTCGGCGACTACAACGTCGGCGAGAAGATCGACATCCGCGGCAACGGCACCCCGCTGCGCTACATGGACAAGCCGAGCAAGGACGGCTCGTCCAAGGACGCGTGGTACTCGGGCATCGGCTCGATCGACGTCCACTACTCCTCGGGTCCGGCCAACCACTGGTACTACCTGGCCTCCGAGGGCTCGGGCGCCAAGGTCGTCAACGGCGTGAGCTACGACTCGCCGACCTCCGACGGCCTGCCGGTCACCGCGATCGGCCGGGACGCCGCCTCGAAGATCTGGTTCCGCGCGCTGACGGTCGGCTACTTCAAGTCGAACACCAACTACGCGGACGCCCGCGTCCAGACGTTGAAGGCCGCGGCCGACCTGTACGGCCAGGGCTCGACCATCTACAACAACGTGGCCAACGCCTGGGCCGGCGTCAACGTCGGTCCCCGGATCGTCTCCGGCGTCACCGTCAACCCGATCGCCAACCAGAACACCCAGGTGGGCGGCGCGGTGAGCCTGCAGGTCCAGGCCACCAGCACCAACCCGGGCGCGCTGAGCTACGCGGCGAGCGGCCTGCCGGCCGGTCTGTCGATCAACTCCTCCACCGGTCTGATCTCGGGCACGGCCTCCACGGCGGGCACGTCCAACGTGACCGTCACGGTGACCGACTCGGCGGGCAAGACGGGTACGGCGTCCTTCACCTGGACCGTCGGCACCTCCCAGCCGAGCGTCTTCGAGAACACCACCGACTACGCCATCGCCGACAACGCGACGGTCGATTCCCCGATCACCGTGAACCGCTCGGGCAACGCCCCGAGCACCCTCAAGGTGGACGTCAACATCCTGCACACGTACGTCGGTGACCTGAAGGTCGACCTCGTCGCCCCCGACGGCACCCTGTACAACCTGCGCAACCGCACCGGCGGCAGCGCGGACAACATCGTCCAGTCCTTCACCGTGAACGCCTCCTCCGAGGTCGCCAACGGGGTCTGGAAGCTGCGGGTCGCGGACCTGGCCAGCGCCGACGTCGGCAAGATCGACAGCTGGAAGCTCACGTTCTGACCCCACGGGGCTGACGACGGCCACCGCTGAACGGCCGGAGCCGAAGCAAAGACCACGGGGCCGCCCGGGAGGAAACCTCCCCGGGCGGCCCTGTTCCATGGGACGGTCCACCGGCCCCGCCGCTCGGGACGGACCCGGCCGACGGGACGCCCCCGGCGGATCAGCGCAGCAGCACCCCGCCGCCCGCGTCCGCGTCCACCGGCCCGGAGACCAGCCCCAGCTCGGCCGGGACGGCCAGCAGCGGGTGGGCGGGCAGAATCCGCACGGTGTAGCCGAAGGGCCCGGTGCGGTCGAGGGCGAGCGGGCCCTCGTACACCCAGCGGTTCTCCAGGTCGGGTCCGCCGGCGGGCTTGAGCGGGAAGGCCCGCCCGTCGCGGATGACGTCCTGCGGGTCCACCCGCCCGGCGACGGCCTGCACCTCCACGTCCTCCGGGGTGAGCGCGTCGAGTGCCACCCGCACGCGCAGGGTCAGCGTCGCCCCGAGCTCGGCCGTGCCGTTCACCGGGGCCGCGGCGACGGCCTCCACGTGCTCGACGGCGATCCGCGGCCAAGCGGCGCGGACCTGCGCCTTCCACCCGGCCAGGCCGCGCGCCGCGTCGGCGGTCAGCGCCCGGTGGGCGAGCGCGGCCGGGGCGTACAGCCGCTCCACGTACTCCCGCACCATCCGGCCGGCGAGGACCTTCGGCCCCAGTGAGGCCAGCGTGCGCCGGACCATCTCGATCCACCGCACGGGGAGCCCGCTGCGCCCGACCCGGTCGTAGAAGCGGGGCGCGACCCGGCCCTCGATCAGGTCGTAGAGGGCGTTCGCCTCCAGGTGGTCGCGGCGGTCCTCGTCCGCGCCGAGCCCGTCCGCGGTCGGGATGGCCCAGCCGAAGTCGGGCTCGAACCACTCGTCCCACCAGCCGTCCAGCACGGACAGGTTGAGGCAGCCGTTCAGGGCGGCCTTCATCCCGCTGGTGCCGCAGGCCTCCAAGGGGCGCAGGGGGTTGTTCAGCCAGACGTCGCAGCCGGGGTAGAGCTTCTGTGCCATGGCCATGCCGTAGTCGGGCAGGAAGACGATCCGGTGGCGCACCTTCGGGTCGTCCGCGAACCGCACCAGCTCCTGGACGAGGCGCTTGCCGCCGTCGTCCGCCGGGTGCGCCTTGCCCGCGACCACGATCTGCACGGGCCGGTCCGGGTCCAGCAGCAGCCTGCGCAGCCGGTCCGGGTCGCGCAGCATCAGCGTCAGCCGCTTGTACGAGGGCACGCGCCGGGCGAAGCCGATGGTCAGCACGTCCGGGTCGAGGACGGAGTCCACCCAGCCCAGCTCGGCCTCGGCCGCCCCGCGCTGGCGCCATGACGCCCGCAGCCGGTCCCGCACCTCCTGCACCAGTTGTTCGCGCAGCACCCGGCGCAGGTCCCACACGTCCTGGTCGGGGATGTCGGCGACCGCGTCCCAGCGGGCGGAGCCGCCGACGGACAGCGCGTCCTCGGTACGGCCCGCGCCGATCTGGCGGGCGCCGAGCCGGACCACCTCGGGGGCCACCCAGGTCGGGGCGTGCACCCCGTTGGTGACGGAGGTGATGGGCACGTCGGCCGGGTCGAAGCCGGGCCACAGGCCGGCGAACATCTCCCGGCTGACGGCGCCGTGCAGGGTGGACACCCCGTTGGCCCGCTGGGCCAGGCGCAGCCCCATGACCGCCATGTTGAACACCCCGGGATCGCCCCCGGGGTAGGACTCGGCGCCCAGCTCAAGGATTCGGTCGACCGGGACGCCGGGCAGCTCCCCGCCGTCCCCGAAGTGCCGGGCGACCAGGGCGCGCTCGAAGCGGTCGATCCCGGCGGGGACGGGGGTGTGCGTGGTGAACACGGTGCCGGCGCGGACCGCCTCGACGGCGGCGTCGAAGTCCAGGCCGGGCTCCCGCTCCAGTTCCCTTATGCGCTCCAGCCCGAGGAAGCCGGCGTGGCCCTCATTGGTGTGGAACACCTCCGGGTCGGGGTGGCCGGTGATGGCGCAGTACGCGCGGACGGCGCGGACGCCGCCGATGCCCAGCAGCATCTCCTGGAGCAGCCGGTGGTCGCTGCCGCCGCCGTAGAGGCGGTCGGTCACCTCGCGGGCCGGCACGTCGTTGTCCTCGACGTCGGAGTCCAGGAGCAGCAGCGGCACGCGGCCGACGCGGGCCTGCCAGATGTGCGCGTGCAGGGCCCGGCCGCCGGGGAGGGTCAGCGAGACCCGGGCCGGGGTGCCGTCCTCCTGGCGCAGCAGGTCGAGCGGCAGTTCGTTGGGGTCGAGCACCGGATAGTGCTCCTGCTGCCAGCCGTCGCGGGAGAGCGACTGGCGGAAGTAGCCGTGGCGGTAGAGGAGGCCCACTCCGATGAGGGGGACGCCGAGGTCGCTGGCGGCCTTGAGGTGGTCTCCGGCCAGGATGCCGAGGCCGCCGGAGTACTGGGGCAGGGCGGCGGTGATACCGAACTCGGGCGAGAAGTAGGCGATGCCGGCGGGCAGCGTGCCCGCGGACTCCTGTCCCTGGCCCTGGTACCACCTCCCGCCGTTGACGTAGTCGTCGAGGTCGGCGGCGACGACGGCGAGCCGCCGCAGGAACCGCCGGTCGGCGGCCAGCTCGGCGAGCCGGGCGGCTGAGACGGCGCCGAGCAGGCGGACGGGGTCGCCGCCGGCGGCCTGCCAGCCCTCGGGGTCGACGGATTGGAAGAGTTCGCGGGTCTCGGCATGCCACGACCAGCGCAGATTGCGCGCGAGGTCGGTCAGCGGCAGCAGGGTCTCCGGGAGGACGGGGCGCACGGTGAATCGACGGATAGCCTTCACACGTTCCACCTTCGCAGGGGATTGCGGATCGGAGCGGCCGCACCACGCTGTGCACCCGCGCATCACCCCCGGAAGGCTAGCGAGCCGGCCGCCTCCCGGCCATGGCGCCTCGAGTGCCCCTCGACGCCCCCTCTTGACGGCCCGCCGGCCCGTCGGTCCGGCGCCCGGCCCCACCGCGCGCCCGCCCCGGGGGCGGGACCGCACGCAGCCGCGGGCCCCGGCCCGCGGCTGCGTGCGGTATCCGGTCGAGCTGGAGCGCACCCACGGAGCCGCCGGCGGTCCGCGACCGGGCCCCGCTCCGCCCGCGGCGGGGCCCGGAGCACCACGTACCGGCGAGCGCGCCGCCCCGTGCGGGGGTGTCCCGGGCCGGCGGGAGGCGGATCGGGGGGTGGCCGGGAAGCACCGGTCCGGGGGGCGGCCGCGGCGGGCCGCGCATGCGGGGGCGGCCGCAGGGAAACCGAGAGGGGGACCAGGGCGCCGTCGCGCCGGTGGGCCGCTCGCCGAGCACGCGGGCCGAGCAGGCCGTCCCCGTCCCCCGGCGCCCACGCCCGCCGCTCGCGCCGTTCACGGCGCGGGGCCACCGGGTCCGGGAGGAGGGCGCTCACGATCCGGCCCACGAGAACGGCGATCACAGTCCCGTCACCCCGCCCGTACCCGGGGCGCGCAAGGCCCGTGGGGCCCGTGAGCCAGGCCTGACGGAGGGTGCCGCACCGCACGTCGACCGCCCGCCCCGACCTGACGGAGCGTCGGCGGACGTCGTTTCCGGTGCCGGATGTCACCCCTGCACCTACGTACGAGTAGTTAACCAGCGAGCCGGGTTGGGCGGGGTGAGAGTGGGAAGGGCTCCCCGGGTACGCGTGGTGCACGCACGGCGCACCCGCCCCCGACCTCTCCCCGCCACCCGAGTGAACGCGGACAGGAGCGGCCATGCCCGCAGCCCAGCCGTCTTCCGAGCGGCTAGAAACAGAGCGAACAGAGCGTGCACTACCAGCCGTGATGCCGGCTGGCCTGTTGTCACCGAGCCCCGCGAACTGCCCCCAGGTGATCCCATCATGATCGGTCGCATTCCCGTGCTGGACGTCCGCCCCGCCGTCGACTGCGGCGCCAGACCCGCCAAGGCGGTGGTGGACGAGGTCTTCGAGGTCTCGGCCACCGTGTTCCGCGAGGGACACGACGCCGTCGCCGCCCACGTGGTCCTACGAGATCCGAGCGGGCGGCTGCGGCCCCCCGTGCCCCTGCGCGAGCTCGCCCCCGGTACCGACCGGTGGGGCGCCCGCGTGTCCGCCGACACCGAGGGGAGGTGGACGTACACCGTCGAGGCCTGGAGCGATCCGGTGGCCACCTGGCGGGCGCACGCGGCGATCAAGATCCCGGCCGGGATCGACACCGGGCTGGTGCTGCTGGAGGGAGCCGAGCTGCTCGCCCGGGCCGGCGCCAAGATTCCCAAGCGGGACGGCCGTGCGGCCGTGCTGGGCGCCGCCGGAATCCTGCGGGACGAGGACCGGCCGGTCGCCGAGCGGTACGCGGCCGCCCTCGACCCCGCCGTGGACGCCGCGCTCGCGAGGCGCCCGTACCGGGAGCTGGTGAGCGCCGCCAAGCCGATGTCCCTGCTGGTCGAGCGCAAGCGGGCCCTCTTCGGCTCCTGGTACGAGATGTTCCCCCGGTCGGAGGGGGCCGTGCTCGAACCGGGCGCGGCGCCGGTCGGCGGGACCTTCCGGACGGCCGCGGAGCGGCTGCCCGCGGTCGCCGGGATGGGCTTCGACGTGGTGTACCTGCCTCCGATCCACCCCATCGGCTCCACGTACCGCAAGGGTCCGAACAACACCCTGTCGGCGGGCAGTTGGGATCCCGGCGTGCCCTGGGCCATCGGTTCCACGGAGGGCGGGCACGACGCCGTCCACCCCGAGCTCGGCACCATGGAGGACTTCGACGCCTTCGTCGCGCGCGCCCGCGAGCTGGGCATGGAGATCGCGCTGGACTTCGCCCTCCAGTGCTCCCCGGACCATCCCTGGGTGGAGAAGCACCCGGAGTGGTTCCGCCACCGCGCCGACGGGACGATCGCGTACGCCGAGAACCCGCCGAAGAAGTACCAGGACATCTATCCGATCCACTTCGACACCGACATGGCCGGGATCGTTCAGGAGACGGTGCGTATCCTGCGGCACTGGATGGACCACGGCGTACGGATCTTCCGGGTCGACAATCCGCACACCAAGCCTGTCGTCTTCTGGCAGAAGGTGATCGCGGACATCAACAAGTCCGACCCTGACGTGATCTTCCTCGCCGAGGCCTTCACCCGCCCCGCGATGATGCGCGCGCTCGCCGCCGTCGGCTTCCAGCAGTCGTATACGTACTTCACCTGGCGCAACACCAAGGCCGAGCTGACGGAGTACCTGACCGAGCTGTCCGGCACCCGGTCGGCCTCCGTCATGCGGCCGAATTTCTTCGTCAACACCCCGGACATCCTGCACGCGTACCTTCAGCACGGCGGCCGGCCGGCCTTCGAGGTGCGCGCGGTCCTCGCCGCCACCCTCTCCCCCGCCTGGGGCGTCTACGCCGGGTACGAACTCTGCGAGAACACCCCGGTGCGGGAGGGCAGCGAGGAGTACCTGAACTCCGAGAAGTACGAGTTCCGGCCACGCGACTGGGCCGCCGCCGAGCGCGACGGCACCACCATCGCCCCGCTGATCACGGCGCTGAACCAACTGCGCCGCCGCAATCCCGCCCTCCAGCAGCTGCGCGACATCCACTTCCATCCGACCGACAACGAACAGGTGATCGCCTATTCGAAGCACGCCGGAGCCAATTCCGTACTGGTGGTCGTCAACCTCGATCCGCACCACACCCAGGAGGCGACGGTCTCGTTGGACATGCCGGTACTCGGCCTCGACTGGCACGGGTCCCTCGCGGTGCGCGACGAGCTCACCGGCGAGACCTATCACTGGGGCAGGGCGAACTACGTGCGTCTAGAGCCGGGCCGTACGCCCGCGCACGTTCTGGCCGCTCTGCGACCGTCCCCGCCCACCGGAGGGTCACCCACCACATGATGATCAACGATCCCGTCCACGACACCTTCGAGAACACCCCCGCCAAGGACCGCGATCCCGACTGGTTCAAGCGGGCGGTCTTCTACGAGGTCCTCGTCCGCTCCTTCCACGACACCAACGGCGACGGCGTGGGAGACCTCCAGGGGCTCACCGCCAAGCTGGACTACCTCCAGTGGCTCGGCGTCGACTGCCTCTGGCTCCCGCCGTTCTTCGCCTCGCCCCTCCGCGACGGGGGCTACGACGTCTCCGACTACACCTCCGTGCTCCCCGAATTCGGCGACCTCGCCGACTTCGTGGAGTTCGTGGACGCCGCGCACCAGCGCGGCATGCGAGTGATCATCGACTTCGTCATGAACCACACGAGCGACCAGCACGAGTGGTTCCAGCAGTCGCGCAAGGACCCCGAGGGCCCGTACGGCGACTACTACATGTGGGCCGACAACGACAAGCAGTACCAGGACGCCCGCATCATCTTCGTCGACACCGAGACCTCGAACTGGACGTACGACCCGCTGCGCAAGCAGTACTACTGGCACCGCTTCTTCTCCCACCAGCCGGACCTCAACTACGAGAACCCGGCCGTGGTGGAGGAGATCGTCTCGGCGCTGCGCTTCTGGCTGGACCTCGGCATCGACGGCTTCCGCCTCGACGCCGTGCCCTACCTGTACGCCGAGGAGGGCACCAACTGCGAGAACCTGCCGCGCACCCACGCCCTCCTCAAGCGGGTCCGCGCCGAGATCGACGCGCACTACCCGGACACCGTCCTGCTCGCCGAGGCCAACCAGTGGCCCGAGGACGTCGTCGACTACTTCGGCGACTTCTCGAAGGGCGGGGACGAATGCCACATGGCCTTCCACTTCCCCGTCATGCCGCGCATCTTCATGGCCGTGCGGAGGGAGTCCCGCTACCCCGTCTCCGAGATCCTGGCCAAGACCCCGGCGATCCCGGAGCGCTGCCAGTGGGGCATCTTCCTGCGCAACCACGACGAGCTCACCCTCGAGATGGTCACGGACGAAGAGCGCGACTACATGTACGCCGAGTACGCCAAGGACCCGCGGATGCGGGCCAACATCGGCATCCGGCGCCGGCTCGCCCCGCTCCTGGACAACGACCGCAACCAGATGGAGCTGTTCACCGCCCTCCTGCTGTCGCTGCCCGGCTCGCCGGTCCTGTACTACGGCGACGAGATCGGCATGGGCGACAACATCTGGCTCGGCGACCGCGACGGCGTGCGCACGCCCATGCAGTGGACCCCGGACCGCAACGCCGGTTTCTCCTCCTGCGATCCGGGCAGGCTGAACCTGCCGGTCATCATGGACCCGGTCCACGGGTACCAGGTCACCAACGTCGAGGCGGCCATGGCGTCGCCCTCCTCGCTGCTGCACTGGACCCGCCGGATGATCGAAGTCCGCAAGGCGAACCCCGCCTTCGGACTGGGCTCGTACACGGAACTGCCGTCGTCGAACCCGGCGGTACTGGCATTCCTCCGTGAGCACGGGGACGACCTGGTGCTGTGCGTGCACAACTTCTCGCGCTTCGCGCAGCCCACCGAGCTGGACCTGCGGTCGTTCAACGGACGGGTACCGGTGGAGCTCACGGGCGACGTGCGCTTCCCGCCGATCGGCGAGTGGCCGTACCTGCTGACCCTGGCGGGGCACGGCTTCTACTGGTTCCGGCTCCGCAACGAGACGCGCACCGAAAAGCGAACCGAGCTGCGCGCCGAGCAGTAGCCGACCGTCGAAGCGGACCCGAGAAAGGGGGGCGGGCAGCGCGAATGGGTCAATCGCCCGCCCCTGTACGGATCATCCTGACCCGACACTCGCACATACCGGAGAAGCAACTGACGCACATCCGGGACACTCTGCGCATTCTGTGACGGCCCGGGGAAAGGACGCGACGCCATGTCGGAGGCTGCATCCGCCCGAAGCCGGCTGACGGCCGATAGGGCCGCGGGGCTCGCTCCGCTGGAACCGATGCTGCGGGCCTGGCTGCCCGCTCAGCGCTGGTTCGCGGGCAAGGGGCGCACCATCACCAGGCTCAGGACCGTCTCGGCGGCCGAGCTGCTGCCACCGGGCTCCACGCCCGGACTGCTGCACCTGCTCCTCGACGTCGACGGGGACTGCTACCAACTCCTGCTCGGTGTCAGGCCGTCCCTGCCGGGCGCCCTGGCGCCCGCGCTGATCGGCCACGCCGAGGAAGGGCCCTATGCGGGCAAGGCGGTGTACGAGGCACTGGGCGACCCCCGGCTCGCCGCGATGCTGCTGGAACGATTGCGCGCCCCCGGCACCCTCGGTCCGCTGCGCTTCGACCGGGACCCGCAGGCGCCGATCCCGGCCGGCCTGGCACCTCGCCCGCTGGCCGGCGAGCAGACCAACTCCTCGCTCGTGTACGGGGATTCGTACATCCTGAAGGTCTTCCGCCGGGTCGGCCCCGGGGTCAATCCCGACCTGGAGCTGCCCAGGGCGCTGGCCGCCGCCGGGTGCGCCCGCGTCCCGGCGCCCGTCGCCTGGTACGAGGCCGAGCTGCCCGGCAGCGAGCCGCTGACCCTGGGCGTGCTCCAGCCGTACCTGCGCGGCTCCCACGACGGCTGGCAGCTCGCCCTGCGCAGACTGGGCGCCGGGGCCGACTTCACCGCCGAGGCGCACGCCCTGGGCCGGGCCACCGCCGAGGTGCACAGCGCCCTCGCCGCGGCGCTGCCGACCGTCGCGCTCGGGCCGGAGCAGACCGCGCGGCTGGCCGCCGGGATGACGGCGCGGCTCGCCGCGACCGCCCGGGAGGTACCGGCGCTGCGGCCCTTCGAGGCGGGGCTGCGGGGCGCCTTCGACGCGCTGGCCGCCTCCCGCGGGGCGGGGGTGTCCGCCCAGCGCATCCACGGGGACCTCCACCTGGGCCAGACCCTGCGCACCCTCGACGGCTCCTGGTCGTTGATCGACTTCGAGGGCGAGCCGGCCCGGCCGCTGGCCGACCGGCGCCGACCCGAACCGGCGGTGCGCGACATCGCCGGCATACTGCGCTCCTTCGACTACGCCGCCCGCTCGCACCGGCCGTTCGCCCCCGCCTGGGCGGACGACTGCCGGGCGGCCTTCTGCGAGGGCTACGCCCGCACGACCGGCCGGGACCCGCGCGAGGACCCGGTGCTGCTGCGGGCGTACGAGACCGACAAGGCGGTGTACGAGGCCCGTTACGAGTTCCGCCACCGCCCCGACTGGCTGCACGTCCCGATGGCCGCGATCCGACGGCTGTCGGAGCCCGTCCGGCCCGCCCACCGCATGCCGCCGGCACCGCCCGTACCGGGCCCCATCTCCCCGCACTCCCATCAGAAGCCCCCGAGGAGGCCGCTCGCGTGAGCGCCGCACGACAGCCGTCACCGACCGTCCGCGACGAAGCCGGGGTCCCCGCCGCGGCCGCGAGGAAGCCCCGCACCCCCCGCGCCCGGCGCGGCGCCCCCGCGCACGGGGCCCGGCCGGCCCCTCCGCTGGGAGGTGAGGAGCGGGCCCGGCTGCTGGAGGGCCGCCACCACGACCCGCACGGCGTGCTGGGCGCCCGCGCCCAGCGGGGCGGGGTGTCCTTCCGGGTGCTGCGCCCGTACGCGAAGACGGTCACCGTCGTCGCCAAGGGGCTGCGGGCCGAGCTGCACGACGACGGGGACGGGCTGTTCTCCGGACTGCTGCCGCTCTCCGAGGTGCCGGACTACCGCCTGCTGGTGGCCTACGACAGCGACGAGATCGAGGTGCACGACCCGTACCGGTTCCTGCCGGCCCTGGGCGAGCTGGACCTCCACCTGATCGGCGAGGGCCGCCACGAGCAGCTGTGGACGGCGCTGGGCTCCGAGCCGATGCAGCACCAGGGGGTGGACGGCACCCGCTTCACCGTGTGGGCGCCGAACGCCCAGGGGGTGCGGGTGTCGGGGGACTTCTCCTACTGGGACTCGGTCGCGTACCCGATGCGCTCGCTCGGTTCGAGCGGCGTGTGGGAGCTGTTCCTGCCGGGCGTGGGCCCGGGGGCGCTGTACAAGTACGACATCACGCGCCCGGACGGCAGCCACACCGTGCGCGCCGACCCGATGGCCCGGGCCGCGGAGGTCCCCCCGGCCACCGCCTCGGTGGTGACCACCTCGCGGTACGAGTGGCACGACGCGCAGTGGATGGCGCAGCGCGGCGCCCGTCCGCCGCACCAGGCCCCCTTCTCGGTGTACGAGGTGCACCTGGCCTCCTGGCGGCCGGGGCTCTCGTACCGCCAGCTCGCGGAGCAGCTGCCGGCGTACGTCAAGGAGCTCGGCTTCACGCACGTGGAGCTGATGCCGGTGGCCGAGCACCCCTTCGGCGGCTCGTGGGGCTACCAGGTGACGGGCTTCTACGCGCCGACCTCGCGGATGGGCCCGCCGGACGACTTCCGCCTCCTGGTGGACGCGCTGCACCAGGCCGGGATCGGGGTCATCGTCGACTGGGTGCCCGCGCACTTCCCGCGCGACGAGTGGGCGCTGGCCCAGTTCGACGGCAGGCCGCTGTACGAGCACCAGGACCCGCGGCGCGCCGCGCACCCGGACTGGGGGACGCTGGAGTTCGACTACGGCCGCAAGGAGGTCCGCAACTTCCTCGTCGCCAACGCCGTGTACTGGTGCGAGCAGTTCCACGTGGACGGGCTCCGCGTGGACGCGGTGGCCTCGATGCTCTACCTGGACTACTCGCGCGAGGAGGGCGAGTGGTCTCCCAACGAGCACGGCGGCCGGGAGAACCTGGACGCGGTGGCGCTGCTCCAGGAGATGAACGCGACGGTGTACCGGCGCTGCCCGGGCGTGGTGACGATCGCGGAGGAGTCGACGGCCTGGGAGGGCGTGACGCGGCCCACCGACGCGGGCGGGCTGGGCTTCGGGCTGAAGTGGAACATGGGCTGGATGAACGACACCCTGCGCTACATGTCGAAGGAGCCGGTGCACCGCAAGTACCACCACAACGACATGACCTTCGCGATGGTCTACGCGTTCAGCGAGAACTACGTGCTGCCGATCTCGCACGACGAGGTGGTGCACGGCAAGTCCTCGCTGGTGTCGAAGATGCCGGGCGGGGACTGGTGGCAGAAGCGTGCCGCGCACCGGGCCTACCTCGGGTTCATGTGGGCCCACCCGGGCAAGCAGCTGCTCTTCATGGGGCAGGAGTTCGCGCAGGGCTCGGAGTGGTCGGAGGCGTACGGGCCGGACTGGTGGCTGCTGGACAGCTCCTACCCGGCGGCCGGCGACCACCAGGGGGTGCGCCGCCTGGTGGGCGACCTGAACCGCACGTACGCGGCGGCGCCCGCCCTGTGGGAGCGCGACAGCGTCCCGGAGGGCTTCGCCTGGGTGGAGGCCGACGCGGCGGACGACAACGTCTTCGCATTCCTGCGGTACGCGCAGGACGGCTCGCAGCTGCTGGCGGTGTCGAACTTCTCCCCGGTGGTCCGGCACGGTTACCGGATCGGGGTGCCGGAGGAGGTCCCGCTGTGGCGGGAGGTCCTCAACACCGACCTGGAGACCTACGGGGGCAGCGGCGTCCACCACACCGCGCCGCTGCGCCCGGAGCCCGTGCCGGCCCAGGGGCGGGGGGCCAGCCTGCGGCTGACCCTGCCGCCGCTGGCCACCCTCTGGTTCAGGCCGTAGGGGCCGGGGCCCCGGCCAGGTGCTCCTCCAGTTCCTGCAGGAGGCGCCGCTTGGCCCGGGCCCCGACCATCTGCCGTACGGGCTCGCCGTCGCGGAAGACGATCAGGGTCGGCATCGAGAGCACCCCGTACCGGCTGACGGCGCCGGGGCTGCTGTCCGCGTCGACCTGTACGACCTTGAGCCGGTCCGCCTCCTGCGCGGCGATCGCGGAGAGCACGGGGGCGAGCTGGCGGCAGGGGCCGCACCAGTCCGCCGTGAACTCCACCAGGACCGGCCTGCCGCGCTCGCCGAGCACCGCGGTCTCGAAGTCCGCGTCGGTCACCTGGTCCACTCCGTGGGCCTTCATGTCCCGTTCCTCTTTCCTGTCGTCGTCCGGCCGTCCGGCCGTCCGGCCGTCCGGTCACCCGGTCATCTGGCAGCGCGGGGCCGGCGGCTCCTCCCCGGCGGTCGCCCGCTCGGCGGCGGCCAGCTGGCGGGCCACCTGGTCCCGTACGCCGGACAGCTCGCCGAGCAGGCCGTCCAGCTCGGCGAGCTTGCGGCGGTAGACCTCCAGCGAGGCGGGACAGGAGTCCCCGGCGGGGTGTCCGGCCCGCAGGCAGTCGACGAACGGCCGGGTCTCCTCCAGCTCGAAGCCGACGTCCTGGAGGGTGCGGATCTGGCGCAGCAGCCGCAGGTCGTCCTCGTCGTAGGTGCGGTAGCCGTTGTCCGACCGCCGGGCGGGCAGCAGTCCCCGCGACTCGTAGTACCGCAGGGTCCGGGTGCTGGTCCCGGCCCGCTCCGCCAGTTCGCCGATGCGCATGGCGCGACCGTATTCCTTGACGCCGACGTGAAGGCAAGGGGTTGCGCCGGAGGGCGTTGGCTGGAACCTTGTGGTGGGAGTGGATCTTATGCTGCACCGATTACCGGACAGTCGCTCGGAAACCCGGCGAATGCCCCTAAGTTCATAGGACGTTCCTACGAGTTATGGGCTTGTTTGTTTGGTCTGTAGTCGCCATGGCCTGGCCACTTCTACGGTGTGCCGTGTGCACTCCAGCCCACCATTCAATGCCCCCGCCGCGCGTCGTCTCCGCGCGGCCCTGGGCATGGCGCCCGGCCACGTTGCCTACGGCCTGCGCGCCCAGTACGGACTGCTCGTCACACCCGAGACCGTGATGGCCTGGGAGCGTGGCGAGATCTCACCCACCTCCGTCGAGCTGACGGCGCTCGCGGGTGTCCTGTGGTGTTCCCCGGGGGAGCTGCTGGCCGAGCCGGTCACCCTGCGGGAACACCGGGTCGCGAGGGGGCTGGCCGCGGAGGATGTGGCCCGGCGCGTCGGCTTGGAGCCGAACGCCTACCAGAAGATGGAGGACACCGGCCGCTGGCGGGGCAACGAGCGGCAGTCCGCCGCGCTCGCCCTGCTGCTGGGGCTGACCCTGGCCCAGTTCGTGACGGCGACCGGCAAGGAGGAGGAGCTCGCCGAGGTCCTGCGCAGCGCGGTCACCACGCGCTGGCAGGCGTACACGAAACCGCTGTCCAAGCTGCTGCCGATCCCCAAGCCCCACCTCGAACGGGTACTGGAGCAGCTGCACGGGGAGTACCAGTCGCGCATGGTGGCGACCCTGAGCTGGGGCGGCGGCGAGGGCGCAGCCGGGCGCGGCGACGCGGGCCGGGAGTTCCTGGCCGGGATCGTCGACCGGTTCTGGACCCTCGCCGTGGGTGCGGCGTAGGACTCACCGCGGCGCTAGAAGACGGACTCGGCCTCGTACATCCGGTCCTCGGGGACGGTCTTCAGCGCGGTGACGGCCTCGGCCAGCGGCGCCATCACGATCTCGGTGCCGCGCAGGGCGGTCATGTTGCCGAAGTCGCCGCGGTGCACGGCCTCGACGGCGTGCCAGCCGAAGCGGGTCGCGAGGACGCGGTCGTAGGCGGTGGGGGTGCCGCCGCGCTGGACGTGGCCGAGGATGACCGGGCGGGCCTCCTTGCCCAGGCGCCGCTCCAGCTCGACGGCGAGGCGGTTGCCGATGCCGGCGAAGCGCTCGTGGCCGTACTGGTCGATGGCGCCCTTCTCGTACGGCATCGAACCCTCGGCCGGGTGCGCGCCCTCGGCGATGCAGACGACGGCGAACTTCTTGCCGCGGGCGAAGCGTTCCTCGACCATTTTGACCAGGGCCTCGACCTCGAAGGGGCGCTCGGGCAGGCAGATCCCGTGGGCGCCGCCGGCCATGCCGGACTCCAGGGCGATCCAGCCGGCGTGGCGGCCCATGACCTCGACGACCATGACCCGCTGGTGGGACTCTGCGGTGGTCTTGAGGCGGTCGATGGCCTCGGTGGCGACCATCACGGCCGTGTCGAAGCCGAAGGTGCGGTCGGTGGAGGAGATGTCGTTGTCGATGGTCTTGGGCACCCCGACGACCGGCATCCCGGCGTCGGACAGCATCCGGGAGGCGGTCAGGGTGCCTTCGCCGCCGATCGGGATGAGGGCGTCGATGCCGTAGCGCCTGGCCAGTTCACCGGCGTTCTCCGCCGCTTCGTGGAGGCGCGCCCGCTCCATGCGGGCCGAGCCCAGGATGGTGCCGCCGCGGGCGAGGATGCCGCTGACGGCATTGATGTCGAGGGGGCGGAAGCTTCCGTCGAGGAGGCCCTTGAACCCGTCCTCGAAACCGATGACCTCGTCCCCGTGCCCGACCACGGCACGGTGGACGACCGACCGGATGACGGCGTTGAGGCCCGGGCAGTCGCCGCCTGCGGTGAGAACTCCGATACGCATCGTGCTGTGTCTCCTGCTCCTGGTCGTACGCGGCCGTACGCGTGCGGGCGGGCGGCGGTACAGATGAAGGGCCCGCGGGTGATTCCTGTCCGATTGTTCCACGGTCCGGGGGTGGCGCGCGTTGTGCGCCGCACCGCCCCGGGGGCCTTTCGACCTGCCCGGACAGGCCCTTTTCCCGGCGGGCGTCCTATCCATCCGCAGAGGTATTGTCAAGGGGGCAACCCCATGTCAACCGGGTCAATCGGCTCGGAGATCCGCCCGCCGCCGCGGTGGGGGCGACGCCCGCATCCACATCCAGACGAGAACCAGACGAGCCGGCTGGAACAGCCGGAACCATCCACGGACGGAGAGCACGCGTGACGCGCAGCGTGTACGTGACCGGTATCGAGCGGGGCGACGGCCGCCAGGTCGTGGAGCTGGGGGTCATGGAGCTCCTCACCCGGCAGACGGGCCGGGTCGGCGTGTACCGCCCGCTGCTCCACGACGCACCCGACCGGCTCTTCGAGCTGCTCAAGGCGCGGTACCGGATCGACCAGGACGCCTCGACGGCCTACGGCATGGAGTACCAGGAGGCGTCGGCGGTCCTGGCCGAGAGGGGGACCGACGAGCTGGTCTCCCGGCTGGTGGACCGCTACCACCGGGTGGCGCGGGACTACGAGGTCATGCTGGTCCTCGGCACGGACTACGCCGACACGAACCTGCCCGACGAGCTCGCGCTGAACGCCCGCCTCGCCAATGAGCTGGGCGCGGTGGTCGTCCCCGTCGTGGGCGGCACCAAGCACCCCGCCGAGGCCGTCCGCGCGGAGACCCGCAACGCCTACCGGGCGTACGAGAGCCTGGGCTGCCACGTCGTCGCGATGATCGTCAACCGGGTGGCCCCCGAGGACCGCGAGGGCGTGGCGGAGCGCCTGGCCGCCCGGCTCCCCGTGCCGTGCTACGTCCTGCCCGACGACAAGTCGCTGTCGGCCCCGACCGTCGCCCAGATCACCCGGGCTCTCGGCGGCGAGGTCCTCCTCGGCGACGAGGCCGGGCTGGCCCGCGACGCGGTGGACTTCGTCTTCGGCGGCGCCATGCTGCCGAACTTCCTGAACGCGCTGACGCCCGGCTGCCTGGTCGTCACCCCTGGGGACCGCGCCGACCTGGTCATCGGCGCGCTGGCCGCCCACGCCTCCGGCACCCCGCCGATCGCCGGAGTGCTGCTGACCCTGAACGAGCGCCCGGGCAAGGACATCCTCACCCTCGCCGCCAAGCTGGCCCCGGGCACCCCGGTCGTCTCGGTCGCCGGGAACAGCTTCCCGACGGCGGCCGAACTCTTCTCGCTCCAGAGCCGGTTGAACTCGGCGACCCCGCGCAAGCTGGAGACCGCGCTCGGCCTCTTCGAGCGGCACGTCGACACCGGCGAGCTGCGCGACCTGCTGTCGGTGGCCCGCTCGGAGCGCGTCACGCCGATGATGTTCGAGCACGAACTGCTGGAGCGGGCCCGCTCCGAGCGCCGGCGCGTGGTCCTCCCCGAGGGCACCGAGGAGCGCGTGCTGCGGGCCGCGGACGTGGTGCTGCGCCGCGGGGTCTGCGACCTGACCCTGCTGGGCGACGAGCAGGCGATCCTGAAGAAGGCCGGCGACCTCGGCCTCGACATCTCCGCCGCGCAGCTCATCGACCCGGCGTCCTCCCCGCTGCGGGAACGGTTCGCCGAGTACTACGCCGCGGTCCGCGCCCACAAGGGCATGACGGTCGAGCTGGCCGGCGACGTGGTCACCGACGTGAACTACTTCGGCACCCTGATGGTGCAGGAGGGACTCGCCGACGGCATGGTCTCGGGGGCGGTGCACTCCACCGCCGCGACCATCCGCCCGGCCTTCGAGATCATCAAGACGAAGCCGGAGGCGTCCATCGTCTCCTCGGTCTTCTTCATGTGCCTGGCCGACAAGGTCCTCGTGTACGGCGACTGCGCGGTCAACCCGGACCCGGGCGCCGAACAGCTCGCGGACATCGCCGTACAGTCGGCCGCCACGGCCGCCGCCTTCGGAGTCGAGGCGCGGATCGCGATGCTCTCGTACTCGACCGGCACCTCCGGCTCGGGCGCCGACGTGGACAAGGTCCGCAAGGCCACCGAGCTCGTCCGCGCGCAGCGCCCCGACCTGGCCGTCGAGGGGCCGATCCAGTACGACGCGGCCGTGGAGCCCTCGGTCGCGGCGACCAAGCTGCCCGGGTCCGACGTGGCCGGCCGTGCGACGGTGCTGATCTTCCCCGACCTCAACACGGGCAACAACACGTACAAGGCCGTGCAGCGCTCGGCCGGCGCCGTCGCGGTCGGCCCGGTGCTGCAGGGCCTGCGCAAGCCGGTCAACGACCTCTCGCGCGGCGCGCTCGTGCAGGACATCGTCACCACCGTGGCCATCACCGCGATCCAGGCGCAGGGTGCGCCGGCGCCCACCGCCTGACCTCCCGACCCCTTCCGCGACAAGGAGAGACCCCCCACCGTGACCGCAACGCGCGTACTCGTCCTGAACTCCGGCTCCTCGTCGGTCAAGTACCAGCTCCTCGACATGGCAGACCGGTCCCGCCTCGCCGCCGGCCTGGTGGAGCGGATCGGCGAGGAGACCTCCCGTCTCGTCCACGAACCGCTGGCCGGACCCGGCGCCGCGGGCGGCAGGCGCGAGCGGCCCGGCCCGATCGCCGACCACGGGGCCGCGCTGCGGGCCGTGGCCGAGGAGCTGGCCGCGGACGGGCTGGGCCTGGACTCCCCCGAACTGGCCGCCGTGGGGCACCGGGTGGTGCACGGCGGGACGAAGTTCACCCGGCCCACCGTCATCGACGAGGCGGTGCTGGCGGAGATCCGGAACCTGATCCCGCTGGCCCCGCTGCACAACCCGGCGAACGTGACGGGCATCGAGGTGGCGCGCGAGCTGCGCCCGGACATCGCGCAGGTCGCCGTCTTCGACACGGCCTTCCACTCGACGATGCCGGAGTACGCGGCGCGGTACGCGATCGACGCCGCGACCGCCGAGAAGTACGCCGTCCGGCGCTACGGCTTCCACGGGACGTCCCACGCGTACGTCTCGCGGGCCACGGCCGGGCTGCTCGGCAAGGCCCCGGAGGAGGTCAACGTGATCGTGCTGCACCTGGGCAACGGCGCCTCCGCGTCGGCCGTGCGGGGCGGGGTGTGCGTGGAGACCTCGATGGGCCTGACGCCGCTGGAGGGTCTGGTCATGGGGACCCGCTCGGGCGACCTCGACCCGGCGGTCGTCTTCCACCTGGCCAGGGTGGGCGGCCTCTCGGTGGATGAGATCGATTCGCTCCTGAACAAGAAGAGCGGTCTGCTGGGCATGTGCGGGGACAACGACATGCGCGAGGTGCTGCGACGGGCGGGCGAGGGCGACGAGGCGGCGGGCCTCGCCTTCGCGGCCTACGTCCACCGGCTGAAGAAGTACATCGGGGCCTATTCGGCGGTGCTCGGGCGGGTGGACGCGGTGGCGTTCACGGCCGGGGTCGGCGAGAACGCCCACCAGGTCCGCGAAGCTGCGGTGGACGGCCTGGCCGAGCTGGGCCTGGCGCTGGACCTCGAGGCCAATGCCGCGCGCTCTCCCGAGCCGCGGCTGGTCTCGGCGGAGTACGCCCGGGTGGCGGTCGCCGTGGTTCCGACGGATGAGGAACTGGAGATCGCCACCCAGGCGTACGCGCTGGTTACCCGGTAGTCACTTGGACTTTCCACCAGACGGAATATTCCGCTACGAAACAAACCGATAGGATCTGCTTCATGCGCCGTTCCAAAATCGTCTGCACGCTGGGCCCCGCCGTCGACTCGTATGACCAGCTGAAGCTGCTCATCGAGGCAGGTATGAACGTGGCCCGGTTCAACTTCAGCCACGGGACCCAGGCAGAGCACCAGGAGCGGTACGACCGCGTCCGGAAGGTGTCCGAGGACACCGGCCGCGCCGTGGGCGTCCTCGCCGACCTCCAGGGCCCGAAGATCCGTCTGGAGACCTTCGCCGAGGGCCCCGTCGAGCTGGTGCGCGGTGACGAGTTCACCATCACCACCGAGGACGTCCCGGGTGACAAGTCCGTCTGCGGCACCACCTACAAGGGCCTGCCGGGGGACGTCTCCAAGGGCGACCAGATCCTGATCAACGACGGCAACGTCGAGCTCCGCGTGACGGAGGTCGACGGCTCGCGGGTCAAGACCATCGTCATCGAGGGCGGTGTCATCTCGGACCACAAGGGCATCAACCTGCCGGGCGCCGCCGTGAACGTCCCCGCGCTGTCGGAGAAGGACGTCGACGACCTCCGCTTCGCCCTGCGGATGGGCTGCGACATGGTCGCCCTGTCCTTCGTCCGCGACGCCGACGACGTCAAGGACGTCCACAAGGTGATGGACGAGGAGGGCCGCCGGGTCCCCGTCATCGCCAAGGTCGAGAAGCCGCAGGCCGTCGCCAACATGGAGGCCGTGGTCCACGCCTTCGACGCGGTCATGGTGGCCCGCGGCGACCTGGCCGTCGAGTACCCGCTCGAAAAGGTCCCGATGGTCCAGAAGCGGCTCATCGAGATGTGCCGCCGCAACGCCAAGCCGGTGATCGTCGCGACCCAGATGATGGAGTCGATGATCACCAACTCCCGTCCGACGCGCGCCGAGGCGTCCGACGTCGCGAACGCGATCCTCGACGGTGCGGACGCGGTCATGCTGTCCGCCGAGTCCTCCGTGGGCGCGTACCCGATCGAGACCGTCAAGACGATGTCGAAGATCGTCACGGCGGCCGAGGAGGAGCTCCTCTCCAAGGGCCTGCAGCCGCTGGTCCCCGGCAAGAAGCCCCGTACGCAGGGCGGCGCCGTCGCCCGCGCCGCGTGCGAGATCGCGGACTTCCTCGATGCGAAGTCCCTGGTCGCCTTCACCCAGTCCGGCGACACCGCCCGCCGGCTCTCGCGCTACCGCGCGACCCAGCCGATCCTGGCCTTCACCACCGACCAGGGCACCCGCAACCAGCTCACGCTGAGCTGGGGCGTCGACTCGTACGTCGTCCCGCACGTGGACAACACCGACGCGATGGTCGACCTCGTGGACGCCGAGCTGCTCAAGCTCGGGCGCTACGGCAAGGGCGACACGATGATCATCACGGCCGGCTCGCCCCCCGGCGTCCCGGGCACGACCAACATGGTCCGGGTCCACCACCTGGGCGGCGACGCGGGCGCCTGATCCCCGCTCGCACCGACCGGACTCCGCCGCACGGCGGCCGAGGGCGGCACCCCGACCGGTCGGGGTGCCGCCCTCGGCGCGTTCCGGTCCGCACGGGGACCGCTCAGGACTACTCCGGCGGGCCGATGTAGTTCTTGAGGCCCGGCACGGTGAGCGTGCCGCCGAACTGGCCGGCCTGGACGACCTTGACGTCCGTGAAGAACGCGAACGGGACGTTCAGCGGCGGCGGGCTGTTCGGGGTGAACTCGATCGGGATCAGCCCGAACAGGTTCCCCTTGAGGCTCTCGGTGTACATCGTCACCGTGCCGCCGCGGATCTTGGACGTGGAACCGGAGCGGGACTTCAGGTGGGCGACGTTCCCCTCCTTGCCGACCGTCTGGTACAGGTCCTTGATGTCCAGCGAGTCCGCCGTGAACTTCAGGACCTTCTTGATCTTGCCGCTCGCCGTCTTCACCTCGACGATGCCGTGGTAGTCCAGGCCGTAGAGGGTCAGCAGGGAGCTGTCGAGGTACCAGGGCTGGTCGGGCAGGAGCGGGATGCCCGGCTCCAGCTTGGCGTCGGCCAGGGCCTTGGCGTCGTAGGTCGGGCAGGGGAAGGGTTCCTTCCCGTCCGGATCCTTGGTCGCCGAGGCCGAGGGAGAGGGGGACGTCGAGGCCTTGCCCTCGTCCTCCGTCTTCCCGTCCTCGTCGGCCTTGTCGGCCTTGTCCTGGCCGGCCTTGTTCGCGCCGGTTGCCTTGCCCGTCTCGTCCTTCGGGGTCTTCGCGGTGTCCTTGACCTCGTCGGACAGCTCTTCGACGGAGGCGCCCGCCTTCTTGGCCGCTTCGCGGATCGCGTCCGCGGCCGGGTCCGGGGTCTTGGCCGTGCTCGGCGTGGGTGCGGGCGCCGGGGTCGCCGCCGCCTTCTCCTGCGCGTCCCTGAGGGGCTTGCCGAGCTCGTCGAAGAGTTCGTCGATCTTGTCTCCGACACCCAGCGGGTCCAGCGGGTTCGGGGTCCTGGTCGCCGACGGCGTGGTGGCCGGTGCGGCAGGCGCCGACTGCTTCGGGGCGGTCGTGGGTCCGGCCGGTTTGGCGGCCGTCGCCGAGGGGCTCGGGCTCGTGCTCGGACTCGCGCCCGGCTCGGGCTTCTGCTTCCCGGACGCGGAGGGCGAGGGAGTCGCGGTCGGCGACGTACTCGGCGAAGGCGTCTTCGAGGGGGTCGGGGAAGCCGACTCCGCGGGCTCGTCGGACCGCGTCACGCACGGCCCGGGAGCGAAGGGGATCTCCTTGTCGTCGGCCACGGCCAGCTTCGGCGCCATGCCCATCCCGACGAACACGGCCGTCGGCATGGCCGCCAGCGCCATCGTCTTGCCGACGGGTATCTGGAGCTTGTTCAGCAGCGACTTCCTGGGTGCCGCGTGGCGCGGCCCCTTGCTCTCACGGGACTCTGCGCCTGGGGCCACACCCCGCTGCGTCTCGTCACCCCGCACTGTTCCTCCCGCCATCGGCGTGGGCAGTCGTCTCGCTCGCGTGTGCCGTTTCCGTCTCGCGGGGGCCCGGAATGTCCTGGGGACCCGCCATCGCCTCCGCCTTGCCCAGGGAGACGGGCTGTTCGACCACCGGGTCCTCCTCCACCGGCTGACCGGGGACCCAGGCGAGCGCGAGGGCGCCGCCCAGCAGGGAGAAGAGGAAGCCGATGAAGAAGCCGCCGAGGTTGGAGACCGGCAGGGACACCAGGGCCAGCAGGATCGAGGCGACCCCGGCGAAGACCCGCATGTTCTGCTGGAACCAGAGGGTGACGCCGAGCGTCATCAGCAGGACGCCGATGATCAGCGAACCCGCCCCGGCGGTGGTCGCCATGGCGAGGGTGACGTTGCCCAACCGGAGGTCCGCGTAAGGGAAGTACGCGATCGGGAAGCCCCCGAAGACGATGAGGAGTCCGGCCCAGAAGGGGCGGTTTCCCCTCCAGTCGCGGAAGCGGTGGCGGACCACGGTGAGCCAGTGGTCGCCTTCGGAGCGAACCGGGGCCTCGGCGTTCATGGACAACAGCTCCCTGGAAACGGTGGTACGGAAAACTGTGTGGCGCCCGGGAGGGCCGGCGACGGCAGCCGCCCGCCCTCCCGGTCACGCGCCGGGGCCCGACTACTTGACCTCGGAGTCCTCGTAGCACGGCTTGTCGCCGCCGAGCAGACGCAGCTTGAGGTCCGGCAGCGTGAAGGTTCCCGCCGTCGTCGCCCAGGCCTTCTGCTTCACGTTGGTCAGCTTCGCGGTCTTGGCGCGCTGCGAGAACATCGCGCCGTCGGCCACCGTGCCGGGCTTCGGCTTGGTGGTGTGACTGCCGTCGTTGACCGCGACACCGATGTCGAGGTCCGTGAACTCGGCGTCCGCGTCCAGTTCGGCGACGTCGAGGTAGATGTTCTTGGCGACGGCCGCTTCGCACTTGTTGCCCGTGCGCAGCTGCAAGGTGATGTTGCCGAGCGGAGTCGGCGTCACCAGCGACTGGCACATGTTGGTGATGGTGGCCTTGCTGAAGCCCGAGATCGTGACCGGGTGGTAGACGTCCTTGCCGGTGTGCAGCTCTTTGCCCTTGGAAAGGCTGCCGTACTGGATCAGGTCTTCACCGACGAGTGAGTCGGCCGAGACCTTGAAGTCCTGGCCGGAGACGCTGAAGGACGCCGCGAGGGCGCCCTGCGCCAGACCCACGCCGACCGCTGCCGTTGCCGCGATGCTCGGCACCATGACGAGCGCGAAGCGCTTCCATCTGGTACCACCACGAACCTGAGAACTCATTTTGTTCCTCCTTCTCGGACGTACATCTCCGGTCCGGGCCGTACCCGTCCTGGGATGGGAGAAGTGCTACGTCCTCGGGAAGGAGCGCAGGCGGCCGGGCCGCGGCTGAGCCACGTCCGATGCACCGGCGATCACCCCCGAGCGACAACCACTGGGCCACGCGTTCGCGCAACCTGGGGGACAGGCCCTGCCGTACGGCAGGGACCCCCCTGTCCCACGGACGGTGCCACTGCCACCGGCCGGCTCGGTGGGGACCCTGCACCGCGGCTCCGGATGAGCGGCTCTGCGGGAAGGACCGAGCGTCGCCGATCGTGGTCCATTCCCGGCCGGGGCACAAGGGGGTTCGTTACTGGCGGGTAACGGCCAGATAACCTGCATGCGACCCGCCGCCGTCGGGCAGCAACACAGGGTGTTACCCATGGCCACGACAGACCGGCGGATGTAGGAACACTCCGGACAGAACACGGGGTTCGATTTACTGCGAGTAACAGCGGCCGCGATTGCCAAGTTTTGGCAAAGCGCGGCCGCTGTTTATCTACGTGTCAACAATCGCCGGTGGAGCACCGGCGCCCGGGCGACCACCCGGGCCGGTCCCGGAGCAGGCACGGGAGCCCGCGCCGGGGCCGCTCTAGAAGAGCACCCGGGCCAGCGCCGTGCGGGCCGCGGACACCCGGGGGTCGTCCGCGCCGATGACCTCGAACAGCTCCAGCAGCCGCAGCCGCACGGCGTCCCGGTCCTCACCGAACGTCACCCGCACGGTGTCCACCAGGCGCCCGAAGGCGTCCTCCACGTGTCCGCCGACCAGGTCGAGGTCGGCCGCGGCGATCTGCGCCGCCGGGTCGCGCGGGTTCTCGGCCGCCGCGGAGCGCACCGCCTGCGGGTTCATGTCCTGGACGCGGACGAGCAGTTCCGCCTGGGCCAGGCCCAGCTTGGCCTCGCTGTTGCCCGGGTCGTCGGAGAGCACGTTCTTGTACGCCTGCACCGCACCGCCCAGGTCGCCCGCGTCGAGCGCGACGACGGCCGCCTCCAGCAGGGCGTCGTACGGACCGGCCGGCACCTCGTCGGAGACGGCCACCGGGGGCGCGCCCGCGGCGTTCGGGTCCACCTCGACGCCGATGATGCCGAAGCGCTCCTCGGCGACCTGGACCAGCTGGGCGAGGGTCTCGCGGATCTGCTGCTCGGGGGCCGCGCCCTGGAACAGGGGCAGCGCCTGGCCCGCGACCACCGCGAAGACGGCCGGAATGCCCTGGATGCCGAACTGCTGCATCAGCATCTGGTTGGCGTCGACGTCGACCTTGGCCAGTACCAGGCGGCCGTTCGCCTCCAGGGTCAGCCGCTCCAGGAGCGGGCTGAGCTGCTTGCACGGCTCGCACCACTCGGCCCAGAAGTCCAGGACGACCGGGACCTCGGCGGAGAGCTGGATGACGTCGCGTTCGAAACCGGCCTCGTCGACGTCGATGACGAGGGCGGACGGCGGCAGGGCGCCGGCGGACGGGCCCGTGGCGCCGCCTTGGCCGGCCTGCCGCGCGGATTCGGCGCGGGCCTGCTCGGCCTTGGCCTTGGCCTCGCCGGCCGCCTTCACCGCGGCGAGGTCGACGACGCCGCTCATGGACATGTTTCTGGGCTGCATGCGTACATCCTCCCCCGTGTGCGCGCGCCGACGAAAAAGATCGCGTGAATTCGTGGATCCCCGCGGTACCGTGCGGGCGGCGCCGGGTCCCCACCGGGCGCCAGTAGCTCTTCGCGTGGTTGTCGCTCTTACGCTACGAGCCGTAGCGTAACTCCTTCCCGACCCCCCGTGCCCCGTGATCTGAACCACACCTCCGGGGGACCCGGCCGCTTGGCTACTCACGGGTATGGTCTCGGCCATGCGCAATCCCAGCCCCGGCGCCGGCACCGGTTCCGGCCCGACGCACGGCCGCACCGGGCGTCCCCGCAGCGCCGCCGCGGATGCCGCCATCCTCGCCGCGACACGGGACGCGCTGGTCGAGCTGGGCTGGTCGAAGCTGACGATGGGCGACGTCTCGGCCCGGGCCGGTGTCGCCAAGACCACCCTGTACCGGCGCTGGGCCGGGAAGAACGAACTGGTCGTGGACGCGGTGGCGGAGCTCTTCGACGCGCTCGAACTGCCCGACCGGGGCTCCCTGGAAGCCGACATCGAGTACGTGGTCCTGCAGTTCGCCGAGCTGCTGCGGCGGCCGGAGGCCCGTACGGCCCTGATGGCCGTGGTCGCGGAGTCCACCCGCGACGGGGCCCTGCGCGACCGGATCCGGTCGGCCATCGTGGACCGGCAGAAACGCCTCGTCGTGCTGGGGCGCGAACGGGCCCAGGCCCGCGGCGAACTCCCCCGCGAGGAGGACGGGTCCGTCACGGACAGCACCACGGACCTGATCTTCGACGTGATCGCGGGCACGGTGGTGCACCGCGCACTGGTGAGCTCCGAGCCGGTGGACGAACTCTGGGTCGCGACCTTCACGGCCCTGCTGATGCACGGCCTCCTGGGCGCCGCCGAGGCCTGACCGGCAGCCGGCCGCGCACCGGCACGGACAACACCTAGAGGAAGTGCAGGGTCCGCAGGGCCCGTACGGTGTCCTCGCACCACTGCCGGTACGAGGGCAGCTGCTCCAGGACGTCGAGGTCCGTGTGCAGGACGAGCAGCTCCGCACCGTCGCTCAGCACCTCGCGGCCGTCGCCGTCCCCCTGGTCCCGGTCCTGATGACCGAGTCCTGGATGCTGGCCGACCGCGACGCGCTGCGGCGCCTCGTCGGGAACGAGGTCCTCAAGGGCTACCCGTACGCCGCACCCGCGGAGTTGGAAGGCCGGGTGGCGATGAAGGGCGGCAAGGACCAGCTCACCCCCAAACAGGTATGGAAGGGGTTCCTCAGCAGCCGCTCCACATGCTCCGGCGAGACCGTCTCCCCCGGGTTCCGCTCCGGATCGTAGGCCCGGAGCGGCCGGGCGACCGTCGTGCGGGCAACGGTCTTCTCGTGCGGATCCACACGGTCGGCCTGCTCCATGAAGACGAGGCTGCCGGAGAGGTCGTCGCGCAGGGCCGCCAGGAGGGCAGGGGAGTGCGTGGTGGCGATCAGCTGCCGGTACGGGCTGGAGGCGCCCGGAGTCACCCCCGTACCCCGCCTGAGCCTGCGGACGAGATCGGCGACATGCCCGGGGTGCATCCCGTTCTCGATCTCCTCCACGCTCATGCCGCCGGGCCAGAGCGGGTCCGAGGCGGCGGCGAGCAGCGCGATCATCCGCAGGGTCCCGTCGGAGAGGGCGGGCGGGCTGATCCAGCCGGTATTGCTGAACTCGACTTCGAAGTCGTACTCGTCCCGGCGCCGGTCGTGCAGCGGGCGAATGTCCCGCACCCCAGCATGACGAGCGTCGGCGGCACGTCGAGGGTGAAGTCGCGGAACGACTTGAAGCCGTCGATCCGAATCTGGGTGATCATCCTCTGCTCTGCTCCTCTGGCGTCGCGCCTGCCCTGTCACCCTAAGGGCTGCCCCCTGGGACGGCCGGTCGACGGACCGTCGGGCAGGCGGGACGACGGCCGGCCGCCGCGCCCTGGTGCGGGCGCCGCGACCGGCCGTGGTGCGCGGCCCGGAGGGGCCGGCGCGGGGTCGGAAGCCGGGGGCCGGAAGCCGGGGGCCGGAAGCCGGGGGTCAGAAGCCGGGCGGCTCGGTGTAGACGCCCCACTCCTCGCGCAGCACGTTGCAGATCTCGCCGAGGGTGGCCTCGGCCCGTACGGCGTCCAGCATGGCCGGGATCATGTTCGACCCGTCCCGGGCGGCGGCCAGCATCGCGTCCAGCGCGGCCGTCACCCCCGCGTCGTCGCGCCGCTCCTTGCGCGCGGCCAGCTCCCGCACCTGGACGGTCTCCACCTCGTGGCTGACCCGCAGGATCTCCAGGTCCCCGGTGACCGAGCCGTGGTGGACGTTGACGCCGACGACCCGCTTGTCGCCCTTCTCCAGTGCCCGCTGGTACTGGAAGGCCGACTCGGCGATCTCGCCGGTGAACCAGCCGTCCTCGATGCCCCGCAGGATGCCCGAGGTGATGGGTCCGATGGGGTGCTGCCCGTCGGGGTGGGCGCGCAGTCCGCGCTCCTTGATCTGGTCGAAGATCTTCTCGGCGTCGGCCTCGATGCGGTCGGTGAGCTGCTCCACGTACCAGGAACCGCCCAGGGGGTCGGCCACGTTGGCGATCCCGGTCTCCTCCATCAGCACCTGCTGGGTGCGCAGGGCGATCTCGGCCGCCTGCTCGCTCGGCAGGGCGAGGGTCTCGTCGAGCGCGTTGGTGTGCAGGGAGTTGGTGCCGCCCAGGACGGCCGAGAGGGCCTCCACGGCGGTGCGCACGACGTTGTTGTAGGGCTGCTGCGCGGTGAGCGAGACACCGGCGGTCTGCGTGTGGAAGCGCAGCCACATGGACTTCTCGCTCTTGGCCCCGTAGACCTCCTTCATCCAGCGCGCCCAAATCCGGCGGGCCGCGCGGAACTTGGCGATCTCCTCGAAGAAGTCGAGGTGCGCGTCGAAGAAGAAGGAGAGCCCGGAGGCGAAGTGGTCCACGTCCAGGCCGCGGGAGAGCCCGAGCTCCACGTACCCGAAGCCGTCGGCGAGGGTGTAGGCGAGCTCCTGCGCGGCCGTGGCCCCGGCCTCGCGGATGTGGTAGCCGGAGACGGACAGCGGCTTGTAGTCCGGGATGCCCCGGGCGCAGTACTCCATGAGGTCGCCGATGAGGCGCAGGTGCGGCTCGGGCTCGAAGAGCCACTCCTTCTGGGCGATGTACTCCTTGAAGATGTCGGTCTGGAGCGTGCCGTTGAGGACGGAGGGGTCCACGCCCTGCCGCTCGGCGGCGACCAGGTACATGCAGAAGGCGGGCACGGCCGGCCCGGAGATGGTCATGGAGGTGGTGACGTCCCCGAGCGGGATGTCCTTGAACAGGACCTCCATGTCGGCGGCGGAGTCGATGGCGACCCCGCAGTGCCCCACCTCGCCGAGGGCGCGGGGGTCGTCGGAGTCCCGCCCCATGAGGGTGGGCATGTCGAAGGCGACGGAGAGTCCGCCGCCGCCCGCGGCCAGGATCATCTTGTAGCGCTCGTTGGTCTGCTGGGCGTTCCCGAAGCCGGCGAACTGCCGGATGGTCCAGGTCCGCCCCCGGTAGCCGGTGGCGTGCAGCCCGCGGGTGTACGGGTACTCACCCGGCCACCCGATGCGCTCGAATCCCTCGTACGCGTCGCCGGGCCGGGGCCCGTAGACCGGATCGACCTCATCGCCGGAGAGCGTGGTGAAATCGGCCTCGCGCTTGCGGGCCTTGTCGTAACGGGCCTGCCAGCGGCGGCGGCCCTCCTCGATGGCGTCAGCGTCCATACCCATGAATTTACTAGGACGTCCTAGTAAATGTCGATGGCAAACCCCCGGAGAGTCGCCCGGGGGTGGTTGCGATCAGGCCGCGGCGGTGGCCCGGTCGCCCGCGACCAGCGGCTCGACCTCGGCACGGACCGTGCGCTCGACGAAGAAGGCGGCGAAGGGGATGGTGCCGCTGACCATGATCCAGAGCATCTTGCCGAAGGACCACTTGGCCTTGGAGCTCAGGTCGAAGGCGAAGACCAGGTAGATCATGAAGAGCACGCCGTGGGCCTGGGACACCACGAAGGTCAGATCGGCGCCCTTGTCGAAGCCGTACTTGAAGACCATGCAGGTGCAGAGCACCAGCAGCATCACGGCGGTCGCGAAAGCCATCACCCGGTAGCGGGTCAGCACACTGCGTTTCATGCGGTCGAGCCTAACCGTCCGCTTTGCGCGATCTTGACCGGGGCCGGGTCCGGGGCGGGGGCTGGGGCGGGGGCTGGGGCGGCAGCCCTGGGTCCCAGGCCGGCTGGTCCGCTAGCGCTCGTCGAAGTCGGCGGCGGCCACCCGCAGGGGGCGGAGCAGGGCGAAGATCTCCGCGCACTCCTCGGCGTCGTAGGCGCCGAGTCCGAAGTCGATCCCCATCAGGTCCCTGGTCGCGGCCTCGACGACCTCGCGGCCCTTGTCGGTGATGGAGGCGAGGGTGCCGCGGCCGTCGTTCGGGTTGGGCCGCTTGTCGACCAGCCCGGACCTCACCAGCCGGTCCACCGTGTTCGTCACCGACGTGGGGTGGACCATCAGGCGCTCGCCGATCTTCGACATCGGCAGCTCGCCGGCCTTGGAGAAGGTGAGCAGCACGAGCGCCTCGTACCGGGCGAAGGTCAGTCCGTACGGCTTGACCACCGCGTCCACCTCGCCGAGCAGGATCTGGTGCGCCCGCATGATCGAGGTGATGGCCGCCATCGAGGGCACCGGCCCCCAGCGCTGCTGCCAGAGCTCGTCGGCGCGGGCGATGGGATCGAAGGGAAGGCTGAGCGGCTTGGGCACGGACCAGACCCTACCGGGCGGTCATTTGACGGCGGGCCCCGTCTCACGCTTCGGCCGGTTCCCCCTCCGGTGCCAGGGCACGGGGGTTGCGGGCGGGGCGGCGATCCGCGAACGCGTTCGGGCGGTGAGCGGCAGGCCCCGCGGCCCGCGGACGGTGGGCGGCAGGCCCCCGGCCGGGTGGCGCGGGGGCGCTTCGGGCGTGCGGGTCGCGCGCCGGGGACGGGTCGGGGCGCCCCGGACGGTCGGGGCGCGCGCCGGGGTGGATCGGGGCGGCCGGTCAGCCCTCGGCGAGGTGGCGCTCCACCGTCTCGACCTTCGAGGTCATGCCGTCGCTGACGCCGGGACGGATGTCGGCCTTGAGGATGAAGGAGACCCGCGGCGCCCGCGCCTCCACGGCTGCCACCGCGCGCCTGACCACGTCCATCACCTGGTCCCACTCGCCCTCGACGGTGGTGAACATGGCGTCGGTGCGGTTGGGCAGCCCCGATTCGCGCACCACGCGGACCGCGTCGGCCACGTACGCGCCGACTTCCTCGCCCACCCCGAGCGGGGTCACCGAGAAGGCGACGATCATGCGCCGGCCGCCTCGCGCGCACGGGCCGCCAGCACGCTGTCCGCCTCGTCGCGCTTGAGGATCTTGTCCCCGTAGAGCCCGCCGAAGGGGATCACCGCGAGGACGAAGAACAGCGCGACCTTCTTCAGCGGCCACTTCGCCTTGTTCCACACGTCCAGCAGGAAGAGCACGTAGATGACGAACAGGATTCCGTGGAGGGCTCCGAGCGGCGGCATCAGGTAGTCGATGTCCGTCGTCCGCTTCAGGAGCGAGCCGAAGATCAGCAGGGCCGGGAACGACAGCGCCTCCGGTACGGAGATGAGGCGCAGCCGGTGCAGGGCGGAGGCGGTCTTGATGTCCACGTGGAACCTTCGGGGTGGAGGCCAGGGTCCGTCCCAGTGTCTCAGCCGCTTTGCGGGATCTTGACCCGGGTGCCCGGCGGCGGACGGTACCAAGACCGCAGTGTGGCGTATATCGGCCACCAGGCCCTTCTCGGGCACGGCCGCTGCCGATAACGTCATCCCGTGGCTCAGTTCCGACTCCAAGGCAGCAAGGTGCTCGCCGTCGACCTGACCGGGGACGCCGTCAAAGCGAAGAACGGCTCCATGGTCGCGTACGACGGCCAAGTGGCCTTCAAGAAGATGACAGGCGGCGGCGAAGGCCTCCGCGGGATGGTGGCCCGGCGGCTGACCGGCGAGCAGATGACCGTGATGGAAGTGCAGGGGCACGGCACCTGCTTCTTCGCCGACCGCGCGAGTGAGATCAATCTGGTCAATCTGCGCGGCGAGAAGCTCTACGTCGAATCCAGCAACCTGCTGTGCACCGACGCGGGCCTGCGGACCGGCACGACCTTCACCGGCCTGCGCGGTGCGACCTCGGGCAACGGCCTGTTCACCACGACCGTCGAGGGCTCGGGCCAGGCGGCGATCATGTCCGACGGCCCGGCGGTGGTGCTCCGCGTCAGCGCCCAGTACCCGCTCTCCGTCGACCCCGGGGCGTACATCGCGCACACCGGGAACCTCCAGCAGTCCTTCCAGTCCGGTGTGAACTTCCGCACCCTGATCGGCGAGGGATCCGGCGAGGCGTTCCAGATCCGCTTCGAGGGCGAGGGCCTGGTCTACGTGCAGCCCAGCGAACGCAACACCGTCGGGGGCGACGTCTGATGCCGTTCCGCGAGATCAACTCGAAGATGGTCGAGGCCCAGGTCGTGCCCGGGCAGAGGCTCTACAGCCAGCGCGGCGCCATGCTCGCCTACCGCGGCGAGGTCTCCTTCACGCCGAGCGTGACCGGCGGCCAGGGCGGGGTGATGGGCATGATCGGGCGCCGGGTGGCGAACGAGCAGACCCCGCTGATGACGGTCGAGGGCAGCGGCACGGTGATGTTCGGCCACGGCGGCCACCACATCCAGGTGATCAACCTGTCGGGCGAGACGCTCCACGTCGAGGCCGACCGGCTGCTCGCCTTCGACGGCACCCTCCAGCAGGGCACGATGTTCATGGGCTCGCAGGGCGGGGTCATGGGCATGGTGCGCGGCCAGGTGACCGGCCAGGGCCTCTTCACCACGACCCTCAAGGGGCACGGGGCGGTCGCCGTGATGGCCCACGGCGGGGTCATCGAGCTGCCGATCACGCCGCAGCGCCCGGTCCACGTGGACCCGCAGGCGTACGTCGCCCACCACGGCGACGTGCGCAACAAGCTGTCGACCGCGCTGGGCTGGCGCGACATGGTGGGACGCGGCTCGGGCGAGGCGTTCCAGCTGGAGCTGTCCGGCCAGGGCGCGGTGTACGTACAGGCCTCGGAGGAGAAGCTGTGAACTTTGGCCCCGTGACGGGCGGACCCGGCGGGCCGACGGTCTTCGACCCGTACACCCTGCCCTCCGACGACAACGTGAACGCGTACACCTTCTGCGTGGAGCTCAAGGGGAGCCAGTGGTTCCTGCAGAAGGGGAAGATGATCTCGTACTACGGGAGCATCGAGTTCAACGGCATCGGCAACGGCCGCTTCGACCGGCTCCTGCGCACCAGCTTCCACTCGCCGCTGCACGCGGCCGACTGGGTGGTGGCCGAGGGCCAGGGCAAGATGCTGCTGGCGGACCGGGCCTTCGATGTGAACTCGTACGACCTGGAGAACGGGAACCTGACGATCCGGTCGGGCAACCTGCTCGCGTACCAGCCCTCCCTCGCCCTCAAGCAGTCGATCGTCCCGGGCTTCCTGACGCTGATCGGGACCGGCAAGTTCGTGGCGGCGTCGAACGGGCCGGTGGTGTTCATGGAGCCCCCGCTGCGCGTGGACCCGCAGGCCCTGGTGGGCTGGGCGGACTGCCCCTCCCCCTGCCACCACTACGACCACGCCTACATGTCGGGCGTGATGGGCGGACTCCGCTCGCTGACCGGGATCGGGGGCACCTCGGGCGAGGAGCACCAGTTCGAGTTCGTTGGGGCCGGCACGGTGCTGCTCCAGTCGTCCGAGATGCTGATGGCCGAGCAGGCGGTCGGCACGGTCGGCGCCGGGGCGGCCACGGGCAACGCACACGGCGTCCCGGGCGCGGGCCAGGGCCCGGTCGGGCAGGCGGGCGTGCCGCGGATGCCGGGACAGCTGGGTGATCTCCAGCGCCGCCTCGGTCTGTGATCCGCCCCGCCCTCCCCCGACCTTTGTACGCAATTCAACATTTTAGGTAGAGTTCATTCATGGAGACCATGGAGACAGAGACGGCCACGCCCTGGCTGACCGCCGCCGAGCAGTGCGCCTGGCGCACCCACCTGGACGTCAGCCGGCTGCTGATGCACCAGTTGGAGAAGGATCTCCATCCCTTCGGACTCACCAACAACGACTACGAGATCCTCGTGAACCTCTCGGAGTCCGAGGAGCACCGGATGCGGATGAGCGACCTCGCCACCGCGACGCTGCAGTCCAAGAGCCGCCTCTCGCACCAGATCACGCGCATGGAGGCGGCCGGCCTGGTCCGCCGGGTGAACTGCGAGTCCGACCGCCGCGGCCTGTTCGCGGTGCTCACGGACGAGGGCATGGAGACCATGCGCAAGGTCGCCCCGCACCACGTGGCGTCCGTCCGTCGGCACTTCATCGACCTGCTGCCGCCGGAGGCCCTGGCGGCGCTGCGCGCGTCCCTGCGCCCGGTCGCGGAGCACCTGCGCGAGAACCGCGGCAAGGGCTGAGCCCCGGCGGGCTCGCCGCGCCGCCCCGGGCGCACGGCCCGACAATGGTCGGTACGCCCGCCGCCGGCCGTGGCCCCGGGCACCCTCAGGCGCCGCGGCCGGCCTGAGGAGGTCCAGCCCATGAAGCGCAACCTGTACGCCGTGAGCGCCGCGTCCGTGGTCCTGATGCTCGGAGGTCCGGTGGCGGCCGCGGCAGCGGCAACCGCCGACACGGCGAGAACCGCCCCCGCGGCGGCCGCCCGCGTCGACGTGACCGCCGAGGCGGCCATCGCGGCCGCCCTGAAGGCGCACCCGGGTGTCGTCGAGTCCGTCGACCGCGACGGGTCCGTCTGGCACGTGGACGTGATCTCCAAAGACGGCAAGCACGCCGAGCTGGAGGTGGACTCCGCCGGCGGCGCCGTCTCCAAGGAGAACCAGGACGACGACGACGGCGACGACCGCGCCCCGCTGCTCGCCGCGAAGGTCACCGCGGCCGAGGCGGCGAAGGCGGCCCTCGCCGCCCATGCCGGCCAGGTCTGGTCGGTGAACTGGGATGACGACGACGACAACGGCAAGAGGTACTGGGACGTCGAGGTCAAGACCGCCGACGGCAAGACCCAGAACGTCCACGTCGACCCCGCCTCGGGGAAGGTCATTGCGTCGAATTCCGACGCGGACGACAACGACGACGACACCTGACGACAGACGACGACACCTGGCAGCAACGACTGCCGGCGGCTCGACGCCGCCGGTCCGCGGGAAGGCGTACGGGGCGGGTCCGGGACGTGCGGCCCCCGCGCCCGCCCCGCACGGCCCCCGATCGGCCGGCTCCGGGCCGGGTCAGGCAGCGCGCGCCCTGACCGGCGCTCCGGCCGGTCCGGCGGCTCCGCCGCGCCCGGCCCTGCCCGCGCAGCGCCCCCCCCGTCAGGCCGCACCCCCGGGCAGAGGGCCCGGCCCCGATCAGGCGGCTCGGGGCGGTCGGCTCTCAGGCCTCCGTCAGCGTCGCCAGCAGGGCGTCGGCCGCCGTGTAGGGGTCCAGCTCGCCCGCGGCCACCCGCGCGGCCAGCGCGTCCAGCCGCGCGTCACCGCGCAGGTCCGCGATCTTGGCCCGGAGCGCCGTCACGGCGATCGTCTCGACCTCGCGCGCGGCCCGCGCCGTGCGCCGCTCCGCCAGCACCCCCCGCTCGCCCATCCACGCCCGGTGCTTCTCCAGCGCCTCGACCAGCTCGTCGATGCCCTGGCCGCGAGCGGCGACCGTCTTGACGATCGGCGGCCGCCAGTCGTCGCGGCCGCGGGCCTCGCCGAGACCCAGCATGTGGTTCAGCTCCCGGGCGGTGGCGTCGGCGCCGTCCCGGTCCGCCTTGTTCACCACGTACACGTCGCCGATCTCCAGAATCCCCGCCTTGGCGGCCTGGATGCCGTCGCCCATGCCGGGGGCCAGCAGCACCACCGAGGTGTCCGCCTGCGAGGCGATCTCCACCTCCGACTGCCCGACCCCGACCGTCTCGACCAGGACCACCTCGCAGCCGGCGGCGTCCAGGACCCGGATGGCCTGCGGCGCGGCCCAGGCCAGGCCGCCCAGGTGCCCCCGGGTGGCCATGGACCGGATGTACACGCCCGGGTCCCCCGCGTGGTCCGACATCCTCACCCGGTCCCCGAGCAGCGCCCCGCCCGAGAAGGGCGAGGACGGGTCGACGGCGAGGACCCCGACCCGCTTGCCGGCCTTGCGGTACGCGGTCACCAGCGCCGAGGTCGAGGTGGACTTGCCGACGCCGGGCGAGCCCGTCAGGCCCACCACGTACGCCCCGCCCGTCAGCGGCGCCAGCGCCGCCATCACCTCGCGCAGCTGCGGGGACGCCCCCTCGACGAGCGAGATCAGCCGGGCCACCGCCCTCGGCCTGCCCTCACGCGCCTGGGCCACCAGCTGGGGGACGTCCACCGCCGTCATACGTGCTGCGCTCCTCGGTTCTCGCTACGGGTACGGGTTCAAGTCCGGGTCCGGGTCCGGATGCGTACGGGTACGGGTGCGGGCGGTGCGGGGCCGTAAGGTCCGGCCCCGCCCGCCCGGACCGCGTCCTACCGGGGAACGCGCACGATCAGCGCGTCGCCCTGCCCGCCGCCCCCGCACAGCGCGGCCGCGCCGACCCCGCCGCCGCGGCGCTTGAGCTCCAGCGCCAGGTGCAGCACCACGCGGGCGCCGGACATGCCGATGGGGTGGCCCAGCGCGATGGCGCCGCCGTTCACGTTCACCTTTTCCGGCGTCACCCCGAGGTCCTTCATTGACTGCACGGCGACCGCCGCGAAGGCCTCGTTGATCTCGATGAGGTCCAGGTCCTCGACGCCCAGGCCGTCCTTCCCCAGGGCGTGGAGGATCGCGCTGGACGGCTGCGACTGGAGCGAGTTGTCCGGACCGGCCACGTTGCCGTGGGCGCCGATCTCGGCGAGCCACTCCAGGCCCAGCTCCTGCGCCTTGGCCTTGCTCATCACGACCACGGCGGCCGCGCCGTCGCTGATCTGCGAGGAGGTGCCGGCGGTGATGGTGCCGTCCTTCGCGAAGGCCGGGCGCAGCTTGCCGAGGGACTCCGCGGTGGTCTCCGGGCGGATGCCCTCGTCCTGCGAGAAGACCAGCGGCTCGCCCTTGCGCTGCGGGATCTCCACCGGGGTGATCTCGGCCTCGAAGACGCCGTTCTTCTGCGCGGCCGCGGCCCGCTGGTGCGAGGTGGCGGCGAACGCGTCCTGCGGGGCGCGCTCGATGCCCAGGCGGGTGTTGTGCTTCTCCGTGGACTCGCCCATGGCGATGTTCTCGAAGGCGTCCGTCAGGCCGTCGTAGGCCATGGCGTCCAGCATTTCGATGGCGCCGTACTTGTAGCCCTCTCGGGACTTGGGCAGCAGGTGCGGCGCGTTGGTCATGGACTCCTGACCGCCCGCGACCACGATGTCGAACTCCCCCGCGCGGATCAGCTGGTCGGCCAGCGCGATCGCGTCCAGGCCCGACAGGCACACCTTGTTGATGGTGAGCGCCGGCACGTTCATGGGGATTCCGGCCTTGACGGCGGCCTGGCGGGCGGGGATCTGGCCCGCGCCGGCCTGGAGGACCTGGCCCATGATCACGTACTGCACCTGGTCGCCGGAGATCCCGGCCCGTTCCAGCGCGGACTTGATGGCGAAGCCGCCGAGGTCGGCGCCCGAGAAGGACTTCAGCGAGCCGAGCAGTCGGCCCATGGGAGTGCGGGCCCCGGCGACGATCACTGAGGTGGTGTTGTTCGATCCGGACATGAGGCACAGCCCCTTGAGGATGAGGAGTGAACGAGGGTTTACCTGAATGTACTGAGCGGTACCGGCTCCGTCACCGGGCTGTCGGTGTGATCGCTGGCACGTTGCGTGACACCCCTCCTCGGCGGTGCACTGGTCCCATGCTGACAAGAATCGACCACATCGGGATCGCCTGCTTCGACCTCGACAAGACCGTCGAGTTCTACCGTGCCACGTACGGCTTCGAGGTGTTCCACACCGAGGTCAACGAGGAGCAGGGCGTTCGCGAGGCCATGTTGAAGATCAACGAGACGTCCGACGGCGGCGCCTCCTACCTCCAGCTCCTGGAACCGACCCGCGAGGACTCCGCGGTGGGCAAATGGCTGGCCAAGAACGGCGAGGGGGTCCACCACATCGCCTTCGGCACCGAAGACGTGCTGGGGGACTCCGAGGCCATCCGCGGCAAGGGCGTCCGCGTCCTGTACGACCAGCCCCGCACCGGTTCCATGGGGTCCTCGATCACCTTCCTGCACCCCAAGGACTGCCACGGCGTACTCACCGAACTCGTCACGTCCAACCCTGAGCACTGATGTCCCGATTCCCCGGCCGGTAGAGTGACGGTGGCTCGGCCGGGGTTTCGGTGCGGAGACGGGGTCGGGGCCTCTCAGCCCTGCCCCGGTTCTGACACCATTCCCCGGGGGCGTCGTTCAGCGGGCGGACGATGCTCAATTGGGAGTGAGCTTGCGACCAGGGGACGGATGGGACCGCGCTGTGCGGGGCTACGAAAGCCAGGAGAGCCATCAGGCCGAGGCCGACCATCTCTCGCTCTTCGAGGCCGAGATGGAGCGGCTGAAGAAGGAACGCGGGAAGGCCGTCCAGCACGCCGAGGACCTGGGATACCAGGTCGAGGTGCTGCGCGCCAAGCTCCACGAGGTACGCCGGTCTCTGGCGTCCCGCCCCGCCTACGACGGTGCGGACATGGGCTACCAGGCGGAGCAGCTGCTCCGCAATGCCCAGATCCAGGCCGACCAGATGCGCTCCGACGCCGAGCGCGAGCTGCGTGACGCCCGGGCCCAGACCCAGCGCATCCTCCAGGAGCACGCGGAGCACCAGTCGCGCCTCCAGGCGGAACTGCACGCCGAGGCCGTCAACCGCCGCCAACGGCTGGACCAGGAGCTCAACGAGCGCCGCCAGACGGTTGAGGCCCACGTCAACGAGAACGTGGCCTGGGCCGAGCAGCTGCGCGCCCGTACGGAGGCCCAGGCCCGCCGGCTCCTGGAGGAGTCCCGCGCCGAGGCCGAGCAGTCCCTCAACGCCGCCCGCGCCGAAGCCGCGCGCGTCGCCGAGGAGACCCGCCGCAGGCTCGCGGAGGCGTCCGAGGCCGGCCGCGCCGAGGCCGAGGCCACGCTGCTGCGCGCCCGCAAGGAGGCCGAGCGGCTGCTCGCCGCCGCGTCCGCCCAGGCCCAGGAGGCCACCGAGCACGCGGAGCGGCTGCGCTCCACCACCTCCGCCGAGGCCGAGCAGACCCGGCAGCAGACCATGGACCTCGGCCGGGTGGCCGAGTCCCGCGTGCAGGAGGCCGACCACGCGCTGCGCGAGGCCCGTGCCGCCGCCGAGAAGGTCCTCGCCGAGGCCAAGGAGAGCGCGGCCCGCCAGCTCGCGTCCGCGGAGTCCGTCAACGAGCAGCGCACGCGCACCGCCAAGGAGCAGGTCGCCCGCCTCGTCGGCGAGGCCACCAAGGAGTCCGAGGCCCTCAAGGCGGAGGCCGAGCAGGCGCTCGCCGACGCCCGGGGCGAGGCCGAGCGGCTGCGCGCCGAGGCCGCCGAGCAGGCCCGTACCGCCGCCGCCGAGGACACCGCGGCGCAGCTGGCGAAGGCCGCGCGGACCGCGGAGGACGTGCTGAACAAGGCGTCCGAGGACGCCCGCGCCACCACCCGGGCCGCGTCCGAGGAGGCCGAGCGCATCCGCCGGGAGGCCGAGGCGGAGGCGGACCGGCTGCGCCTCCAGGCGGCGACCACGGCCGACGAGCTCAAGGGCGCCGCGAAGGACGACACCGAGGAGTACCGGGCCCGTACCGTCGAGCTCCAGGAGGAGGCGCGGCGGCTGCGCGGCGAGGCCGAGCAGTTGCGCGCGGAGGCCGTCGCCGAGGGCGAGCGGATCCGCGGCGAGGCCCGCCGCGAGGCGGTCCAGCAGATCGAGGAGGCGGCCCGGACCGCCGAGGAGCTCCTCGGCAAGGCACGGTCCGACGCGGACGAGCTGCGCGGCAGCGCCAACACCGAGAGCGAGCGGGTCCGCGGCGAGGCGGTCGAGCGTGCCACCACCTTGCGCAAGCAGGCCGAGGACACCCTGGAGCGCACCCGCGCCGAGGCCGAACGGCTGCGCGCCGAGGCCGAGGAGCAGGCGGAGGCCGTGCGGGCCGAGGCGGACGCGGCGGCCCGCGTGCGGCGCGAGGAGACCGAGCAGGCGCTGGCCGCGAAGCGGGCGGAGGCCGACGAGGAGCTCGTACGGCTGCACACGGAGGCCGAGGGCCGGCTCTCCGCGGCCGAGCAGACGCTGCGCGACGCCCGGACGGCCGCGGAGGGCGTCCGCCGGGAGACCTCCGAGGAGACCGAGCGGCTGCGCGCCGAGGCGGCGGAGCGCATCCGCACCCTCCAGGCGCAGTCGGAGGCCGAGGCCGACCAGCTGCGCACGGACGCGGCGCAGGACGCCGGGCGGGTGCGGGCGGAGGCCGAGCAGATCGCCGTACGGCTGACCGGCGAGGCCGAGGCCGAGGCGGAGCGGGTGCGCTCCGAGGCGCAGGAGACCGCGGACCGGCTGCGCGCGGAGGCGAAGGCCGCCGCCGAGCGGGTCGCCGCGGAGGCCGCCGAGGCGCTGGCCGCCGCGCAGGAGGAGGCCGCCCGGCGCCGCCGGGAGTCCGAGGAGACCCTGGCGTCGGCGCGGACCGAGGCCGAGAGCGAGCGCGCGCAGGCCCGCGAGCAGAGCGAGGAACTGCTGGCGCAGGCGCGCAAGCGCTCCGAGGAGGCACAGGCCGAGGCGGTCTGGCTGACGGAGGAGGCCGAGCGGCGCGCCTCGGAGGTCGTGGCGGCGGCGGAGGCCACCGCCCAGCAGGTACGGGACTCCGTGGCGGGTCTGCACGAGCAGGCCGAGGAGGAGGTCGCCGGACTGCGCAGCGTCGCCGAGCACGCGGCGCAGCGGACGAGGACCGAGGCCGAGGAGGAGGCCGCACGCGTCCGCAAGGACGCCTACGAGGAGCGGGAGCGGGCGGCCGAGGACGCCAACCGCATCCGTACCGAGGCGCGGGCCGAGACGGACGCGGCGAAGGCCCTGGCGGAGCGGACCGTCGGCGACGCCATCGCCGAGGCGGAGCAGTTGCGCGGCGACACCGCCGAGTACGCGCAGCGGTTGCGTACGGAGGCCACGGATGCGCTGGCGGCCTCCGAGCGGGACGCGGCCCGTACCCGGGCGGACGCCCGGGACGACGCCAACCGCATCCGCGGCGAGGCGGCGGAGGCCCTGGAGACCTCCCGCAGCGAGGGCGCGCTGATCACCGCCGAGGCGGCGGCGGAGGCGGAGCGGATCACCGAGGAGACCCGCGCGGCGAACGCCGCCGCGGTCGCCGAGGCGGAGGCCGCGGCCGAGGCGCTGCGCGCCGAGGCGGCCGGGTCCCTGGACGAGGCCCGCGCGGAGGCGAACCGGCTGCGGAGCGAGGCCGCCGAGCAGGCGGACCGGCTCATCCGCGAGGCGGCGTCGGAGGCCGAGAAGCTCACGGCGCAGGCGGCGGCGACGCTGGCCGGAGCCGAGCGCGACGCGGCGCGCATCCTGGTCGACTCCCGTACCGAGGGCGACCGGCTCGTGGAAGAGACCCGCGCGGCCAACGCGCTGGCGGTCGGCGAGGCGGCGGACGAGGCCGAGCGGCTGCGGGCCGAGGCGGCCCGGGTCCTGGACGAGGCCCGGACGGAGGGCGGCCGGATCATCGGCGAGGCCGCCGCGGAGGCGGACCGCGTCACGGCTGCGGCGAACGAGACCCTGGCGACCGCGGAGCGGGAGTCCGAGCAGGCGCTGGACGAGGCGCGCGCCGAGGCGGGCCGGCTGCGGAGCGAGGCCGCCGAGCAGGCGGACCGGCTCGTCGCGGAGGCCTCGTCGGAGTCGGCGAAGCTCACCGAGCGGACCCGCAAGGACAACGAGCGCACCGTCGGCGAGGCGGCCAGCGAGGCGGAGCGGCTGCGTACGGAGGCGGCACAGGCGCTGTCCTCGGCGCAGGAGCACGCGACCCGTACCCGGTCCGAGGCCGAGCGGGTCAAGGCGGACGCGGCGACGGAGGCGGAGCGCACCCGGGCCCGGGCCCGGGCGGAGTCCGAGCGGCTGCTGGACGAGGCCCGCGAGGAGGCCAACAAGCGCCGCAGCGAGGCCGCGGAGCAGGTCGACCGGCTCATCACCGAGGCCGTGGGGGAAGCGGACAAGCTCACCTCCGACGCGCAGAAGCAGGCCCTCGCCGCCACCACGGCGGCCGAGGAGCAGGCCGACGCGATGGTGGACGCGGCCCGCAAGGAGGCGGCGCGGATCGCTTCGGAGGCGACCGTCGAGGGCAACTCCCTGGTGGAGAAGGCCCGTACGGACGCGGACGAGCTGCTGGTCGGCGCGCGCACGGACGCGTCGGCCATAAGGGAGCGGGCGGAGGAGCTGCGCGCCCGGGTCGAGGCGGAGGTCGAGGAGCTGCACGAGCGGGCCCGCCGGGAGTCGGCCGAGCAGATGAAGTCGGCCGGTGAGCGGGTGGACAAGCTGGTGCGGGCGGCGACCGAGCAGAGCGTCGAGGCCGAGTCGAAGGCCAAGGAGCTGGTGTCGGACGCGAGCAGCGAGGCGAGCAAGGTCCGGATCGCCGCGGTGCGCAAGGCGGAGGCTCTGCTGAAGGAGGCCGAGCAGAAGAAGGCCGAGTTGGCGCGGGAGGCCGAAAAGGCCCTTGCGGAGGCGAAGGCGGAGGCCGAGCGGCTCGTCGAGGAGGGCCGTCGTGAGCTGGAGGTCCTGGTGCGCCGGCGCGAGGACATTCAGGCGGAGATCTCCCGTGTCCAGGACGTTCTCGAGGCGTTGGAATCATTCGAGGCGCCTTCGGGCGGCGTGAAGCCCGCGATCGGCGGCCAGGGTGCGGGGGGCGTGAAGGCCGGGGCGGCAGCGGGATCTACTCGTTCGGGTGGCAAGGCGTCAGAGGGCTAGCCAAGGCGCCGTGATGTGTGCTCCTGATGGATGTTCAGGCGAACGGGTGACAAGCATTCTGTCGCCTTGCCACTCAAAAGGGGTGTCATTGTCCGGATCAAACGCGGATTGACTCGATGACACGCCGTCCGGGCGCCTAGGATTCCCCTTAACACCTCACGTAGCACCTCATCGGTCTCATTCGACAGGAACCCCATGAGCGACACTTCCTCCCCCTTCGGCTTCGAGCTCGTGCGGCGTGGTTACGACCGCGGTCAGGTGGACGACCGCATTACCAAGCTGGTCTCCGACCGCGACAGCGCACTTGGACGCATCAACTCTCTGGAAAAGCGCATCGAGGAGCTGCACCTCGAGACGCAGAACGCCCAGGCCCAGGTGAACGACGCCGAGCCGTCGTACGCCGGTCTCGGCGCCCGGGTCGAGAAGATCCTGCGGCTGGCCGAGGAGGAGGCGAAGGACCTGCGCGAGGAGGCCCGCCGCGCGGCCGAGCAGCACCGTGAGCTGGCCGAGTCGGCGGCCCAGCAGGTGCGCAACGACGCCGAGTCGTTCGCCTCCGACCGCAAGTCGAAGGCGGAGGACGAGGGCGTCCGCATCGTCGAGAAGGCCAAGGGCGACGCCTCCACCCTGCGCGCCGAGGCCCAGAAGGACGCGGCCTCCAAGCGCGAGGAGGCAGACGCCCTCTTCGAGGAGACCCGCGCCAAGGCGGCCCAGGCCGCCGCGGACTTCGAGACGAATCTGGCCAAGCGCCGCGAGCAGTCCGAGCGCGACCTCGCCGGCCGTCAGGCCAAGGCCGAGAAGCGCCTCGCGGAGATCGAGCACCGCGCGGAGCAGCTGCGCCTGGAGGCCGAGAAGCTCCGCACGGACGCCGAGCGCCGCGCCCGCCAGACGGTGGAGACCGCGCAGCGCCAGGCCGAGGACATCGTGGCCGACGCCAACGCGAAGGCGGACCGCATCCGCAGCGAGTCCGAGCGCGAGCTGGCGGCGCTCACCAACCGCCGCGACTCGATCAACGCGCAGCTGACCAACGTCCGCGAGATGCTGGCGACGCTGACCGGTGCGGCCGTCGCGGCGGCCACCCCGATCGTCGACGACGAGCCGGTCTCGCGCGGCGTCCCCGCGCAGCAGAGCCGCTAGGACGACGGCTCCGCCCGTCCGGGAGCGAAACGTACCGTCCAGGGCCGTATGTCACCTGTTCGAGGTGGCGTACGGCCCTTCGGCGCTCTAGCGTGGCCCGCATGATCGAGCTTGAGGGCCTTACGAAACGATTCGGCGCGAAGACCGCCGTGGACCACCTCAGCTTCCAGGTCAGACCGGGGGTGGTGACCGGCTTCCTCGGCCCCAACGGGGCGGGGAAGTCCACGACCATGCGCATGATGCTCGACCTCGACAACCCGACCAGTGGTTCGGTGCGGATCGACGGCAAGCGCTACCGGGAACTGCCGGAACCGCTGAAGTACATCGGAGCGCTGCTGGACGCGAAAGCCATGAACGGCGGACGCAGCGCCTACAACAACCTGCTCTGCCTGGCCCAGTCGAACCGCATCCCGGAGCGGCGGGTCGCCGAGGTGCTGGACCTGGTCGGACTGACGGCCGTGGCAAAAAAGAAGTCGAAAGGATTTTCGCTCGGCATGGGACAGCGGCTGGGAATCGCCTCCGCCCTGCTCGGTGATCCGAAAATCCTGATGTTCGACGAACCCGTCAATGGTCTGGACCCCGAGGGAATTCTCTGGATCCGCAATCTGATGAAGGGGCTGGCCGCGGAGGGGAGGACGATCTTCGTCTCCTCCCACCTGATGAGCGAAATGGCTTTGACCGCAGACCATTTGGTGGTCATCGGGCAGGGAAGGCTGCTGGCGGACCTGTCGATGGCCGATTTCATCCAGCAGAACTCCCGCAGTTTCGTCCGGCTGCGCTCACCGCAGCAGGAGCGGCTCAAGGACGTCCTGCACGAGGCCGGGATCAACGCCATCAGCGTCCCGGCCACCGGCGCGCTGGAGATCGACGGTGTGGAAGCGGAGCGGCTCGGCGAACTGGCCGCCCAGCACCAGATCGTCCTGCACGAACTCAGCCCGCAACGGGCTTCACTGGAGGAAGCGTTCATGCGCATGACGGCGGACTCCGTCGAGTACCACGCCCACGCCCCGGGCGCCGGCCTCCCCGGCGGACCCGCGGTGGCCGGCCCGGCCCTCGACAACCCGGCCCGGCCCGCCGACGTCCCCGCCTGGGGCGCCGGCTTCGACGCGACGCGCAAGGGCGGCGAGTGACCGTGGCCTCCTTCCCCGCCGTCCTCAAGTCCGAGTGGACCAAGATCCGCACGGTCGCCTCCACGATCTGGACCCTGGTCGCCGCCCTGGTGGTCACGGTCGGCCTGAGCGCCGCCCTGTGCGCGTTCTTCAAGGCCTCCTTCGACGACATGCCCGCGGAGCAGCGGCTCACCTTCGACCCCACGCTCGCCAGCTTCGCCGGGATGAGCCTCGGCCAGCTCGCGATGATCGTCTTCGGCGTGCTGGTGGTCGGCAGCGAGTACAGCTCGGGCATGATCCGCACCTCGCTGGCCGCCGTGCCCGGCCGTGCGGGCTTCCTCTTCGGCAAGCTGACGGTCGCCACCGCGCTGGCGCTGGTCGTGGGCCTCGCCACCAGCTTCCTGTCCTTCTTCCTGGGGCAGGCCATCCTCGGCGACCGGTCCATCGGCATCGGCGCGGACAACGTGCTGCGCGCGGTGATCGGCGCCGGCCTCTACATGGCCGTGATCGCCCTGTTCTCCATGGGCGTCGCCGCGATCCTGCGCAGCTCGATCCTGGCGCTCGGCATCCTGATGCCGTTCTTCTTCCTGGTCTCCAACATCCTCGGGGCGGTCGAGGCCACCCGGAAGGTGGCCCAGTACTTCCCGGACCAGGCGGGCTCGAAGATCATGCAGGTGGTCCCGGGCGCCATGGACAGCGGCACCGCCCCCTACGGACCGTGGGGCGGCTTCGGCATCATGGTCCTGTGGGCGGCCGCCGCGGTGCTCGGCGGCTACCTCGTCCTCAAGAAGAGGGACGCGTGAGCACCGGCTCCTCCTGACGTACTACGGGTGATCCCCGGGCCGGCCTCAGGGGCGGCTCAGGGATCACACCCGGGACGGAACCGCACGGGACTCGATATCCTCTTAATCCTTACGCGGGCGAAATTCGTCCCGGCCTGGTAAGGGGCAGCAAGATGATCGAGGCAGTCGGACTGACGAAGCGCTACGGCGCGAAGACCGCTGTCGACCAGTTGTCCTTCCAGGTCAAGCCGGGTCACGTCACCGGATTCCTGGGGCCCAACGGCTCCGGGAAGTCCACCACCATGCGCATGATCCTGGGCCTGGACCGGCCCACGTCCGGGCACGTCACGATCAACGGCCACCCCTTCCGGGACCTGCCGAACGCCCAGCGGCACGTCGGCGCCCTGCTCGACGCCAAGGCGGTCCACGGCGGCCGCCGGGCCCGCACCCACCTGCTCTCCGTCGCCCAGCTCTCCGGCATCCCCGAGAAGCGGGTGGACGAGGTGCTGGCCGTGGTCGGCCTCCAGGACGTGGCCCGGCAGCGCACGAAGGGCTTCTCGCTCGGCATGGGGCAGCGGCTCGGCATCGCCACCGCCCTGCTCGGCGACCCGCAGGTGCTCCTCTTCGACGAACCGGTCAACGGGCTCGACCCCGAGGGCATCCTGTGGGTCCGCAACCTCATGCGGCAGCTCGCCTCCGAAGGCCGTACCGTCTTCGTCTCCTCGCACCTGATGAGCGAGATGGCCCTGACCGCCGACCACCTGATCGTGATCGGCCGGGGCCGGCTGCTGGCCGAAATGGGCACCCAGGAGTTCATCACGCACAACTCGGCCGGATTCGCTCGGGTCCGCACGGCCGACACCCGTCCGGATGGCCGGGACGCACTGGGTGCCGCCCTCGTCCGCGCGGGCGCCCGGGTGCTCCAGGAGCCCGACGGAGCACTGCGCGTGACCGGGCTGGAGCTGTCCCGCATCTCGGACCTGGCGCACGGGGCGGGCGTACGGCTGTGGGAGCTGTCGCCGCACCGGGCCTCGCTGGAGGAGGCGTACATGCGGATGACCCGGTCCTCCGTCGAGTACACCTCCACCGATGACCCGCGCGCGGAGCTGTGGGAGCCCGAACCCCCGGGCGTCCCGGCGTGGGAGGACGAGGAGGAGGCCCCGCAGGCCCCCGCGGCCGCCTTCTACGCCCCTCCGCCGCCCGGAGCGGGCGGCCGGCCCTTCCTGATGCCCGCGAGCCCCGGCGAGCTCGCCGGGGCGGCGAGGAACGACCCCGAGGACACCCGATGACCGGCCCCACGCCCCTCGGCGCGACGACCGCGCCCCTGCCGGCGGACCACGGCTCCGCACTGCCCGCCCGCCGCCCCCACCTGGGCCACGCCCTGGCCTCGGAGTGGACCAAGATGGTCTCCGTCCGCTCGACCCTGTGGACGCTCGGGTCGCTCGTGCTGACCGTCGTCGGCATCGGCATGCTCTTCGTGCTCCAGACCACGGACCAGGAGTACACCGGGATCACCTACACCACCCCGGCCCTCTTCGGCCTGCTGATCGGGCAGATCGCGGTGCTGGTGCTCGGCGTCCTGACGATCACCTCCGAGCACGCCACCGGGCTGGTCCGCACGACCTTCACCGCCGCCCCGGAGCGGCACCGGGTCCTGACCGCCAAGTACCTCGTCTTCGCCACCTCTGCCTTCGTCGTCACCAGCGGCTCCGTCTTCGTGATCGGGCTGGTCGCGCAGATCCTGCACGGCGGGAGCGCCGCCGGGAGGCACCCGGCGGGCGAGTGGAACGGCGCGCTGCTCGGCTGCGTGTACGTCACCCTGCTCGGCGTGCTCGCGCTCGCCGTCGGCGCGCTGATCCGGCACTCCGCCGGGGCGATCGCCGTCATGCTCGGGGTGGTGACGCTGCCGCCCGTGACGGGCGCGATGCTCGGCATCTGGGAGGCGGCCGCCCCCGCCGGGAGGCTGGTCCTGGAGCACAACGCCCCGGTGGCCCTGATGACGCTGTTCGGCATGGAGCAGAGCGGCAGCGGCTCCGCGATGCCCTCGTCGCTGACCCACATGCTGATCATCGTGGTGGTCACCGGCGCCGCCGTGGCCGCCTCGTACGTGGTGGTCGGGCGCCGGGACGTGTGACGGCGGACCCGTTCACGGTCCGGTCCGGCGGGGGACGGGCCGGTAGGGGGGAACGGGCTAGTACCTGGGGGCGTTCCGGGACCGCTGCACCTTCGTGGTGCGGCGGTCCTTCGCGTTCCAGCAGGCCTTGTGCCAGTGCCGCCGGTCGTCCACCCCGCCGTACTCCGGCCAGGCCACGAGGTGCGGGATGCCGGAGGGGATCTCCTGGTCGCAGCCGGGGCAGCGGTAGCGCTTGCCCGCCGCGCTCGCGCCCGCGACGTGCCGGATCCTCCACTCCTCGCCCTGGTACTCCTCCGTGCGCTCCAGCCCGTACCGGTCGAGGTTGGTGGCGGGGCGTTCGCCCGGAGTCTCGCCGCCTCTGGGGCGGTTGTGGCGCGGTGACACGTATACCTCACGGAAGGGCGGTCGGCAGTGACTTTCCTCCAGACTACGCGCCGCGGCCACGGGTACCCGCAGGGTTGCTGACGACGGCGGACGGCACTGCGGCGACTGGCCCGACAATCCCAATAACTTTCGTGTCAGCCCGTGCCTTTGGCACGTGTCGGACGTTGTTGCCATAGGAAGAACCGGTCCACCTGGGGGAGGCCGCGTCAGCCGCGAGGAGGCTAAAGGCGATGCGCGTAGGAGCATTTGTACTGGCGGCCCAGTTCCCGGGCCAGGGAGCGGGCGAGGCACTGCACCGGGCGGTGCGCACGGCGGAGGTGGCGGAGGAGGCCGGGCTCGACTCGGTCTGGCTCGCCGAGCACCACTTCGTCCCGTACGGGGTGTGCCCCTCGGCGGTGACCCTGGCGGCCCTGCTGCTGGGCCGGACCCGGCGGCTGCGGGTGGGCACCGCGGTGAGCGTGCTGCCGAGCACGCATCCGGTGGCCCTCGGGGAGCAGACGGCGCTGCTCCACCTCACGTCGGGGGGCCGCTTCACCCTCGGGGTGGGCCGCGGCGGGCCGTGGGTCGACCTGGAGGTGTTCGGGGGCGGTCTGGACGCGTACGAGAACGGCTTCCCGGAGGGGCTCGACCTGCTGCGCAGCTGGCTGAGCCGGGCGCGGGTCGGCGCGGCCGGCGAGCGCTACGGCTTCCGCGAGGTGGCCGTCGTACCGCGGCCGTCGGAGGCCCTGGACGGGGACGGGCCGGGCCCGGAGGTGATCGTGGCCTGCACGTCGCCCTCGTCGGTGCGGACCGCCGCGGAGCGGGGGCTGCCGATGCTCCTGGGGATGCACTGCGGGGACGAGGAGAAGGCGGAGATGGTCGGCCTGTGGCGCCGCACGGCGCTGGCGGCGGGACACCCCCCGCAGGACGTGGCGGGGGCGGGGCACGTCTCCGCCGGGGTGTGCCAGCTGGCGGACCGCACGGCGGACGCCCGCGAGGCCCTGCTCAAGGCGATGCCGGGCTGGTTCAGGCAGGGTCTCGACGCGCACGTGACGGTGGACGGCCGCACGCGCCCGATGCGGGACCCGGTGGCGTACACGGAGCTGCTGTGCGACCTGCACCCGGTGGGCACGCCGGCCTTGGCGGCGGACCGGCTGGCGGCCACCTCGGAACGGACCGGCATCACCCGCTTCGCCCTCCTGACGGAGGGGTCGGGCGATCTCGCCGCGACGGAGGAGAACGTTCGGCGCCTCGGCACCGAAGTCCTGCCCCGCCTCGGCTGAGAACGGCCTCCTGGGTCCTGTCGTCGAAGTAGCGCCGGTCAGGCCCGCGGTGTCCGGCGCCGTGCATCGCAAGGCGGAGGGGCGCCCGAGTACTGGACGTACTCGGGCCGCCCGACCACGCGGGGAGGTGGGGTGGCCGGCCCCGCGTGCCCCGCGG